>JAUNJO010000015.1 GCA_030533225.1 Eubacteriales bacterium | reverse complement strand
GCTCAACAAGATTCTTGCCGACCCATTCATCCTTCACGGTAATCTCAACCAATGACGCATTCCTCGACAGCGAAAGCACATCTATAAAGCCGTAGCTTAACAAATCTCTCGCCATTCGTGTGCCTGCCTCGGTTTCGGGGATTACCACCTGGTCCGCACCCACACGAAGCAGGATATTCTTGTGGGTTTCGTTGGCGCATTTGGCAATAACCCTGGAAACACCTGCCTCTTTGCAAAGGTTCACCGCCATTATGCTTGATTCGAGATTTTCCGCCATGCAGACAACCACAACATCCACATTTTTGATGCCAAGGCGGGAAATAACCTCTGCATCCGATACATCGGCGCACTTACAAACAGGCAGAAATGCCGAAGCGTCGTTGACTATCTTTTGATTGCTATCCACCGCAACTACATCCATACCGTTATCTACAAGCTCTCTTGCAACGGCAGTACCGTATCTGCCGAGTCCGAAGACCGCATAAGTCTTTTTTTCTTTCATAACCTGCTCCTTTAACCTATAGAGATTTCTTCCGTTGGCTCGCTGATGACATTCTGGCTCTCATTTCTTCTGCCGAGTGCCACCGCCAAGGATATGGGGCCTACTCTTCCGAAATACATCGTTAAGATAATAATGATTTTTCCAATCAAATTAAGGCTCGCCGTAAAATTTCGCGACAGGCCTACCGTTGCCGATGCACTGACTGTCTCAAAAACCACATCAAACAAGTTTGCATCGCTTACAGCCATCAAGAGAATAGCGGAAACCGTGCAGATAGTCAGAAATGTTACTACTACGGCAACTGCCTTTCTGACAGAATTTTCGGACACATGACGACCAAACAGAGTTGCGCTGTTTTTGTTCCTTACCGTTGCCAGTGCAGAGCAGAACAGCACCGCAACCGTGACAGTTTTAATTCCTCCTGCAGTTCCTACGGGTGAACCGCCGATGAGCATTAATATAAGTGTTAAAATCGAGGTCGGATTGTTGAGATTTTCCTGAGGGATTGAGGCAAAGCCTGCGGTTCTCGTGGTTATAGACTGAAAAAGTGACACCTGGATTTTATCAAACAGAGATAAATTTCCGATAGTCTTGGGGTTTGCGTACTCGAAAATGAAAATGAGGAGCGCTCCGCCAAAAATGAGAATCAGCGTGGCGGTAAGGGCAATTTTGCTGTGCAAGGTCAAGTGCCTGAAAACCTTTCTTTTCTTAAGTGAGCCGTCCTTCAGAACCCTAAGAATATCCCACCACACAATATATCCCAGTCCTCCGAGAATGATGAGGACAGAGGAAACAACATTGACCAAGGGATTTGTTGCGTAGTCGCAAAGGCTGTTTTCGCCGACTATATCAATTCCTGCATTGCAAAAAGCAGACACCGAATTGAACACGGAAACCCAGATTCCTCTCACACCGAACTCAGGCACGAAAACCGGCATATACATCAATGCACCGATTCCCTCTATTATGAACGTGCCGAGCATTACCCTTTTGACGAATCTTACAAGTCCCGACATGGTATTCAGATTGAAAGAATCCTGTATTAGCAGTCGGTCGCCGATGCCCATTTTCCTGTTGAAAAGAAGCATTACTCCCGACATAATGGTGATGACACCCAAACCTCCGACTTGTATCAGCATCAGTATGACAACCTGCCCGAATACGCTCCATGTGGTAATTGTAGGCAGGGTCACAAGTCCGGTGACGCAGGTGGAAGTGGTAGCCGTAAAAAGAGCATCAATATATGGGACAGCCTCTCCGTTTGCAGTGCTTATGGGCAATTTCAAAAGAATACTTCCAAGCAAAATTGTGAAAAGAAAGCTCAATAGGATGATCTGTGTTGTGGATAAGGAGAATTTTTTTGATTTCTTCATACTTTTTATATCGTACCCTATTTCACAAAATTTCACAATCACTATAACACACATTTCACCGATTATCAAGGGATTTACAGAGCTTTATTGACGGGATAACTCACGATTTTTCACTTTTGTCGTAAAGAAAGCAAATTTGTAACCGTATTACTTATTGTATGTTGCTTTTTAGTTTTCCTTAACAAATCTGCGGACTGAGAAACGCGCTCCCGTGGACTCGCAAATGCCCTTTGCCTTTGCAATTTCTTCATCTGAAATCACATCAACCACAGTCATCCTTACATCATCGCAGTACTTTACGCAGTCACTTGTAAAGGAAAGCATTGCGTCAAATGCCTTGCCGGGAAAAATATTCCTTGTGATTTTATCGTACTTTTCGGAGGATGTCTCGTTGAGGGACACGGAAACCGCGTCAACATTCTCGCAAATCAGCCTTGCTGTAGGCTTGCCGTTGATTAAATCCGACAAGCCGTTAGTGTTGAGTCGAAGTTTAACATGGGGATATTTTTCTTTCATATACTTTGCGCTTTTTATGAGCAGTTCCAGCTCATTGGTAGGCTCACCGTAACCGCAGAAAACCGCATGGTCGTATTTTGCCCAGTCGAAAGCGTCAATGGCACCTCTGACCTGCTCAAAGTCAGGCTGAGTATCGTGCCACATCTCCTTGGCTTCCCCTATGACCTCCTTTTTGTCCCTTATGCAGAATACACAACTGCAGGGACACTTATTTGTAATATTGAAATAGGGGCTTTCTCCGTAAACATAAATAATATCTGCCACTTTTTTTGTCTCCCTTATTTATTGAGTATATGCTTTTGTATATTGACTTTGTCCAAGGCAAAGCCAACTGCAATGAAAACGAGAGCACTGCCCACAGGCTGAATAATACCCAAAGGGGATATAAGCAGGGCAGTCTCAAAAGAAAACATTATGCCGTCGGCAATATAGTAACCGACTATAGTGATGAGTCCCGAAACTATTGTCATCAGAATTGTTGACAGGTGGATAATTCTGTGTCTGTCCTTATGCTTAACATAATAAGCCGTAGCAATAATAAAAGGTATGCTGTTGAGGGGTTTGATAATGGCTGTGGGTATAGCCCAAATAGGCGCACCTGCAAGAATATCCGCCAAAGCTCCGCCTATGGACGCAGCAATTGCCGCATAAGGACCCAGCAGACATCCTGCAAGGTAAATCATTGAATCACCCACATGAACATAGCCGCCGTTTATTCCGGTCGGTATTTTTATGTACGCCGTCATTACGGCAATGATTGCCGCAAAAACTGCGGTCAGTGTGATTTTTTTAAGGTTGCTTTTCATAAATAGTCCTCCTTATATTTCTTTTAGGAACGGCTCGAAATCTATACCGTCGTTCCTGTTTTTAATGTCACTGGCTTTAATCGCTTTGCCGATAAAGGTTGTTGCCTGCTCTACTGCTTCAAAAACCGAAGTGCCGGCTAAAATCTTGCCCAATACAAAAGAGGAAAAAATATCACCTGTACCTGAAAAGCTTCCGCCTTGGGCGGCACTTTCGATAAAGTCCGTGGAATACTTTTTCACATCCCCGTCACTGAAAACAAAATTTGCTATGCTGCCTCCCTCAACAACCCCTGTAACGATAACCGACTTAATCCCGCTGTCAATGAGTTTTTCACCTGCAAGCATAATATCCTTTTCGCCGCTTAAAATTCTGACCTCGGTGAGATTCGGTGTGATAATATTCGCTTTAGTGCAAAGGTTTTTGACACCCTCCACCATTTCGGGAGTGTATGTGCGGTAAATCTGACCGTTATCCCCCATTACGGGGTCCGCCAACAGCAGAGTGTCTTCCTGCTTGAAGGTATCTATAAACTTAAGTACATACTCATACTGCTTTGCACTGAGCAGAAAGCCTGTGAGAATTCCGTCAAAACGGGGTGACATCTGTTGCCACCTGCGAGTTATTTTCGGCAGCATATCCGTCAGGTCAACACTTTCAAAGTTCTCGTATCCGGTCTGATTGGAAAACACCCCTGTCACAACCGGGTGAACCTCTATGCCCATTGCGCTCATCACCGGAATCGAGGCTGTCAGAGAACATTTGCCGAAACCCGATATATCGTTTATAACGGCACATTTTTTCATAAGTCATTCTTCTTTCTTGAAAAAATTGTAAAACTATTATATAATTAATTTGTAATGATTAAAATACACAGTTTTGATTATTTTTTGAGGTACAGTTATGAAAAAATACATCCGAATATACAATATAATAAGAGATATGATTGTATCGGGGGAACTAAAGGCCGGAGACAAAATCCCTTCGGTGAGAAAAGCCGCGGCAACCTACAGCGTGTCCCTCACCACTGTACAAAGCGCATATTTTGAGCTGTGTGCCGACGGATATATCATCGCACAAAGCAAAAGCGGATATTATGTTTCGGGCATTGCCCACGAGCATACGGATTCGGAACAAGCAGATTTACAAAACGAGATAAAATACGATTTATCCGGCGGTGTTGCCGACGAGGAAAGCTTTGACTTCTCACTGTGGCAAAAATACATTAAAAACGCTCTGAGACAGAGGGACAGACTGCTTTCCTACAGTCAACCCAAAGGGGAATACGATTTGCGCTGCGCAATAGCACAGTATATTAAGGAAAAGAGAAATGTTATCACCTCCCCCCACAGAATAATCATCGGTGCAGGTGTACAACCGCTGCTGCATATTCTCTGTTCAATACTTGACAATCGGAAGTCCGTTTCTTTTCCCGACAAAAGCTTCGCTTTGGGTATGAGCGTCTTTGAGGGCTACGGTTTTGACATTCTCACACGAAACAAAGACGCTGATATAATATATGTATCGCCTTCACACATGACCAGGTGGGGAGATGTTATGCCTATCAAACGCCGTTTGGAGCTTGTTGACTATTCCAAAAAGCACAATTCCCTTGTTATTGAAGACGATTTTGACAACGAATTTTTATACAATGTTAGACCGACACCCTCTCTGTACGCTTTAGGAAAAGGCAATGTTATTTACATCAGCTCCTTTTCCGCCATGCTTTTGCCGGGAATACGCGTAAGCTTCATGGTGCTGACAAAGGAGCTTGCCGAGGAATACAATAAAAATATCCACAGATTCGCACAGACAGCCTCAAAGACCGAGCAAATTGCTCTTTGCAGCTATATACGAGACGGCCGTATTCAGTCCCAAACCCGAAAAATCAGAAGGATTTACACAGCAAAAACAAAGATGTTTGCAAGCATATTAAAGGAACTGCTCCCAAAGGCGAGCATTGAAATAGGCGAAAACACCCTGCAAATCATCCTTGTGGCGGATTTTGATAAACCTCTTTCGGAATTTGAAAAAGCAGGGCTGAGAGTTTTTTCGGAGAATTACCGAGACGGAAAGATAACCCTGGTCATCTCCCCCTCAGGCATACCTAAGAGCGAACTTGAAAACTCGGCGAAAGCCCTTTCAAAGGTACTTCTTGAATAACCCGTCAGGGAGTTTGTCATTTTTTACCTTTTGGTGATATTTTTCCAGTAATTTTTGTCCTTTTTATGACTGTTTTTTGAGGTTATTTCTAAGTATGTGTAAAAAACTCAGTTATAATGCGATCTTACAAAATTGTCAAAAAATTGCCAAATTTTGAAAAATGTTAATTTTTAACCATCTCTTTGGGTTTATTTTGTGAAATGCACAGTTTTTTCTAATAGTTTCTAAATTGTAATTGATTTTTTGTACAAATTGCGATATAATTGTTTCGAGGAGGCGAAAGTGTGACCTTTCGCCTAACCCATCCGGGTGTCCGGAAATTTATTATTTAGGAGGAAATCCAAATGAAAAAACTGCTCGCATTGATGCTCGTTCTGGTTATGGTATTTGCTTTCACGGCATGTACCGGTACAGAAGGCGATGCAAATGCAAAGAAAGGCTCCGTTTACTGGCTGAACTTCAAGCCCGAGTCCGACGGAGCACTTAAGGAAATCGCAAAGCTCTACACCGATAAGACCGGCGTTGAGGTAAAGGTTGTTACCGCTGCTTCCGGTACTTACAACGAGACCCTTACCGCCGAGATGGATAAGGGCGACGCTGCTCCCACACTCTTCGTAGTAGGTAACTCTGCTGCTGTTGACACATGGGGTGACTTCTGCTATGACCTTACCGATACCGACATCGCTAAGGAACTCAACACAGACGCTTACATGCTCAAGGACGAGAACGGCAAGCTTTGCTCTATCGGCTACTGCTACGAGTGCTACGGTATCATCGTAAACACTGCTCTTCTTGAGAAGGCCGGCTTTGCCCGTGATTACATCACAAACTTTGCTACCCTCAAGGAAGTTGCAGAGAAGGTTCACGCTGAGGCTGATACACTTGGCTTCGACGCATTCTCATCTGCAGGCATGGACGACAGCTCATCCTGGCGTTTCACAGGCCACATGATCAACCTCGAGTACTACTACGAGTCAGTTGACGATCCCGCTGCTTGGGAAGTATGCCCCGCTGAGATTAAGGGTACATACATGGACAACTACAAGAACCTCTATGACCTCATGGTTACAAACTCCAAGACAGACCGTAAGGACCTTGCAACAGGCGGTTTTGATGCCGGTGCAGAGTTCAAGAATCAGGAAGCTCTCTTCTATGTAAACGGTAACTGGGAGTGGGGCGGCATTTCTGAAGCAGGCATGAAGGCTGAAGACCTCACCATGATTCCCTACTACTGCGGTGTTGAAGGCGAAGAGAAAGCCGGTCTCAACTGCGGTACCGAGAACTACTGGGCAGTTAACGCTAACGCTTCTGAGGAAAATATTAAGGCTACCCTCGATTTCATGAAGTGGTTAGTAACTGACGCTGACGCCTCCGCAAAGGCTGTTGCAACCTTCGGCGTTATGCCTTACAAAAATGCTGTAGAGTCCTCCAACCCCTTCCTTGCACAGGCTAACGAATACGCTGCAGCAGGCAATTACACCATGCCTTGGGTAACAAACTTCCAGCCCAATGTTGACGCTTACCGTGCAGCTGCTGTATCCGCTATCAACGCATACAACGCAGATCCTACCGATGCAACTTGGGAGGCTGTTGAGACTGCTTTCGTAGCAGGCTGGGCACAGAACTACCAGGCTATTCAGTAATCAACTACTTACTTAAGATAATTACTTAATGTAGGCTAATCCGGAGCGAGCGTGTCGCTCGCTCCGGTAATTTTTTCCTAAAACCCCGATTATTCCCCTAATTACCCTCAAATATTCCATATATCACGCAAAGTCTGCATGAGGACCTCTGCGTGTCACAATCTTTTCTCGAGGAGATGAAAACATGAAGAAAAAAGCCAAAAGACGCGACCACGCGTCTATCAACAGCAAAAACATCCGCCGAACTATAATGTACTGGTCGCCGCTGTTTTTGCTGCCCATGGTAGTTTCCTTTATAATCGGCTTTGTATGGCCCTTTATTCACGGAGCTTTCCTTTCCTTCACGCAGTTTGTTATCACAAGCAAATGGACTTGGGTAGGATTTGAAAACTACATTAAAGCCTTCCAGGACGAAAGCTTCAGATATTCTTTTCTCTTTACAACGCTCTACGCCTTTGTGTCCTTAGTGCTCATTAATGTGCTTGCTTTTTCGGTTGCCTTTGCACTTACTCACAAGTTCAGAGGTACCAACATCTTCAGAACAGTATTCTTCATGCCTAACCTCATCGGCGGTATTGTTCTCGGCTACATTTGGAGCATGATTTTCGACGGACTTCTGAGTGCTTACCAAAAATCTGTTATCACGGATACAGGATGGGGTTTTTGGGGACTCATCATCCTCATGTGCTGGCAACAGGTTGGATACATGATGATTATCTACATTGCCGGTCTGCAGGCTATTCCCGAATCCCTTATGGAAGCTGCAAAGATTGACGGAGCAAACGGATTCCAGACTCTCTTTAAGATTACCATTCCCAATGTTATGTCCTCCGTTACCATCTGTCTCTTCCTCTCACTTACCAACGGCTTTAAGCTATTTGACCAGAACTTAGCCCTCACAGGCGGTCTTCCCTATATTATCAATCCCGACGGCACTACGGTACATACAACTGAGATGCTGGCGCTCAACATTTACAACACCTTCTACACCTCAGGCTCTGCCAAGGGTGTTGCACAGGCAAAGGCTGTGCTGTTCTTCATCTTAGTTGCGGCAATCGGTCTTATCCAGCTCCGTTCAACCCGTAACAAGGAGGTGCAGCAGTAATGACAACCACAGGCACTAATTTAGCCGCTAAGGCAAAAAACATTAACCAAAGAGCTCAGCGCAGGAGCAAAATCAGGAAATGGTCGGCAACCGTTATCTTCACTCTTATTTCCCTTTTCTATGTGTTCCCCGTTTTCATGGTTCTTATCAACTCCTTTAAGCTGAACACCTTTGTTAAAACCGAAACCTTCAGTCTTCCTACTGCCGAGAGCTTCGCGGGTTTCGCAAACTTCATCAAGGGTATGACCTTCGGCGGATATCCTTTCTGGAAATCTGTACTTTACAGCACGGTTATCACCATTCTTTCTACGGTTCTTATACTCATCTTTACCTCTATGGCTGCCTGGTACATCTCAAGAGTTAACTCTGTGTTCTGTAAAATCGTTTACTTTGCCTGCGTTTTCTCCATGGTTGTTCCTTTCCAGATGGTTATGTTCACTCTTTCTAAGACTGCTACAACCTTAAAGCTCAACACCCCTTGGACCATTCCGATTATCTATCTCGGATTTGGTGCAGGTCTTGCAGTTTTCATGTTCACAGGCTTTGTCAAGAGTATTCCCCTTGAGATTGAAGAAGCCGCTTCTATTGACGGCTGCGGCCCTGTGAGGACTTACTTCCTGGTAGTTCTCCCCATGCTCAGACCTACAATGATTTCCGTAGGTATTTTGGAGCTGATGTGGGTTTGGAATGACTACCTCCTCCCCTACCTTGTTCTTGACATCAACAAGTACAAGACTATTCCCATTCATATCCAGTACCTCAAGGGCAGCTACGGCACCGTTGACCTGGGTGCAACAATGGCGATTATTCTCATGGCAATTATCCCTGTTATCATCATCTATCTGTTCTGCCAGAAGCACATCATCAAGGGCGTTGCCGCCGGTGCTGTTAAGGGTTAATCCCCGGTATTTTACACAAACTTCACCCTATGGTCTCTTATGAGGTCATAGGGTGTTTTTCTTCTGTTTATACAGTCATTGTTCCGAACGCAAGATATTCTGTCTGCACTTCGGAAAATTTGTCATATTCTGAGTGTATTTCTCCTTCGTATTGAAAATATAAGCATACTTTGTTATAATAGAGCAGGGTGATATTATGGATAATGAAATAAAATGTAAAAGTTGCTCCAAAGAGCCTACGGACAGAATAAATGTTATGCGATTTATCAGCCGCCTTGATGACTGTTTTCGCAAAAATGACCTTGAGGAAGCGGTGAACACCGTCAGGTTTTGGGAGGCGGAGGCAACAAGACTTCATGACACCGCAGGACTGCTGTCTGTACTCAATGAGGAATTGGGACTTTTTCGCAGACTCGGTGACAGGGAAAATGCCCTTCGTGCAATCAAACTCACTTGCGATATCTTGGATAAAGAGGACATTACGGGAAGCATCTCAAGAGCTACCATAATCATCAATCTGGCAACCACAATGAAAGCCTTTGGCGACCCGCAAAATGCCATAATCTACTACGAAAAGGCTCAGTCGGTTTACTCCGAACTTAAGGAAGAGGACACCTACGAATATGCCACTCTGCTTAACAATAAATCCTCAACCCTCTGTGACCTGAAGAGATTTGACGAGGCGGAAGCCTGTCTTAGAAAAGCCATAGAAATTCTAAATCCTATGGGGGATTACGACGCGGACATCGCCCTCTCTTACCTGAGCCTTGCTCACCTTTACTACGACCGGGATGAAACCTCTACAGAGACGGTGGAGGGCTTCATTGATACAGCTTGGGACTACATCAACGGCAACAGACAGGAGAGAAATTCCGACTATGCCTTTGCCATCTCAAAATGTGCACCGTCATTTCGCTATTTTTGCAGAGAGATTGAGGCTCTGGCACTTGAGGAAACAGCTAAGGAAATTTACGGAGGTAATCTATGAAAGGTTTAGAGCTTTCAAGGCTTTTTTACGAAACCTACGGCGTACCTATGATAGAAAAGGAGTTTTCCGGGTACAAAGACAGGATTGCAGCAGGCCGCGTGGGACACGGCTCCGAATGTTTCGGCTTTGACGATGAAATCTCACAGGATCACGACTTTGAGCCGGGATTTTCCGTCTGGCTGACTGAAGAGGACGAGAGAGAATTCGGCTTTAAGCTCATGAGAGCCTACAAAAAGCTTCCGAAGGAATTTATGGGGCAAAGGCTTCAGAATGAAAGTGTATTCGGTCCTGAATTTTTGGGGGTTCACACCGTTTCGGAATTTTACTCATTCTATTTGCCCGACGGGGAAATCCCCACCTCTTTGGAGGTTTGGCTTTCCATTCCGGACCACTATCTTGCCGAAGCCGTAAACGGCGAGGTTTTCACCGACCCCGTGGGCGAGTTCTCAAGGATTCGGCAGGAAATTAAGAACTGTCCCGAGGATGTGAGACTTCAAAAGCTTGCCTCGGCGGTTTTCTATATGGCGCAGTCAGGTCAGTACAATTACGGCAGATGCCTTAATCACGGAGAAAAAACGGCGGCGGCAGTTGCGCTTACGAAATTTGCCGAGAGCACCGCACAGGCGGTTTTTCTGCTCAACCGTGAGTATATGCCCTACTACAAATGGGCTTACCGCAAAATGAGCACCCTGACTGTACTGGGAGATGTTTCGGATATGCTTTGTGAAATTTTGGCTTCCCCCTACAATCAAGAGAAAAATCTGCCGATTATCGAGGAAATCTCAATGCTTATTGCGGGAGAAATCCGAAATCAGGAACTTTCCCAAAGGCAGGAGGCTTACCTTGAGCCTTATGCATATTGTATCAAGAGCAAGATTAAAGACGGCTCACTGCGAAATTCCCCGATTATGCTGTAAATCGTTGACATCCTGTGAAAAAAGCACTATAATTTAGCCGTAAACTTTTGAAAGGAGTTTAATTATGGACGCAAATACTTTCTTTGAAGAACTGTTTGATATGCTTCCCGATTTGTTCGGTTCTGCAGATTCAAGCCTTGCCCTTGCGGAAATGGGAATTGCAGGAATTATTCTTCTTGTTGCACTTATCACCGCAGTAATTTCGATAATATTCAGCCTTGTGATTTATGTTGTTGAGGCAATCCCCACCTATATTTTGGCTCGCAAGGCAAAAAGACCTTTGGCTTGGTTAGCGTGGATTCCCTTTTTCGGCAGTTATTGCAGACTTTTCGTGCTTGCCGATATTCCCGGAAACAAGCCTTTTGTGGCATTAACCGACAAAATCACAATTAAAAGCAGGCCCCTTTCTTTTCTTGCCTATGTGGGCATCAAGCTTTTAGGACCTTCCGTCATTACCGCATTCATAGCTCTGGCAAATCTCGTACCCTTCATAGGTCAGGTTGTGGGCACTCTCTCAAGTGTTCTCTATCTTGTTCCTGCTGTGGCGCTTGCCATTATGGAGTATGTCTATCTTAAGGATGTACTTGATGTGTTTAAGGAGGATAAAAAGGCAAACAGCACCGCTTCGCTGGTTGTCACACTTCTCGACTCTTTCATCACTTTCGGTTTTGCAAGAGTGATTTACCTTTATACTCTCCTGAAAAAGGAGCCTATTGAGAGTACATACAGCGAGCCTATAGAGGTTTCTGTTAATAACACTGCGAATTGACAGTTTATATTTTGAAAGGAGTTTTGTTAATGTTTAGTAACGCTATAGATTTGATGCAAGCAACCTCAGGTGAGACATTATTTTTTCTGCCGCTGATTTTGTTTTACATACTTATGTTCGTGATGATTTTTGTGATTTTTGCGCTTGCAATCGCTTCCTATATAGTCAACGCAATCGCTATTTTTAAGCTTGCCAAAAAACACGGACTTGAATATCCCTTCCTGGCATTTGTGCCTGTTTTCAATATTTATCTGCTCACAAAGCTTCCCGGGGATAAGCCCTTTACCCTCCTTGGCGGCTCAATTAAGTTTGATGACAGAGCTTATGCCTTCGGTATTTTTGCTGCAGCATCATCCCTTGCAAGCTTATTGGGTATTATTGCTACAGTCGTTGCCGCTTTCGTAAACTACGGTTTGCTTAAGGATGTTCTTGATATGTACAGCGATGACCTTGAGGGCAACAACAAAAAGGCTATCATCGCAACTGTTCTTGACTATATTTTTACCATGGGTATTATCCGCGGTATTCTGCTTCTTAAGCTCACAGGTGAAAAGAAAGATGATGCTAAAGAAGAAGATACTCCTGCTATTGAGGAGAGCATCACCGAATAAATCCCCAAAGTAAAACAGTTTCTAATCCCACCGAGTTAAAAATTACGCATTCGTGTGTACTTCCTTTGATTGAGAGGTTGTACATCCGAATGCGTTTTTTCACAATAAAAACAAAAAGGCGAAGTCTTAAGACTAACTTAAAACTTCGCCTGATATTTTAGATTCCAAGGAGTTTTTCTGCGTTTTTGTAGAGGATTTTTTCTCTTTCTTCCTCAGTAAGCTTAACCTTCATGAATCTCTCAACCTCACTAACTGAGTCCCACATGGGAAAATCAGTGCCGAAGAGAAGTCGGTCTGCACCGTATGCATGAATGAGCTTTTCAAAAAGTTCATGACCGGTAAATGCTGAGGAGGAAGAAGTATCCACCATACAGTTGGTGTCCTTCAAATACTCATAGGCTTCTTCCCAAACAGACCATCCGCCGAAGTGGGCACCGATAACCGTAAGGTCAGGAAACATCATGCAGATATTGGCAACTCGTCTTGGGTGAGAATAATCGTAGCGATAATCACCGCAGTGAAGAAGTACAGGAAGCTTGCCCTGAATAAAGTCATAAAGAGGAAACATTCGCTCATCGTCTACATTGAACATCTGAGTATCGGGATGAAGTTTGATACCCTTAAGTCCCATGTCCATAATACGCTGAGCCTCTGAGATTTTGTCCTCGTAGTCCTGATGAAGTGTGCCAAAACCCGAAAGCTTGTCCGGATGTGCATCAACGGTCATCTTTACAAAGTCATTGATGTTTTGTACCTGTGCGGGATTTGTGGCGACGGAATGTACAACACATCTGTCTATTCCGGCTTTTTCGGAAATTTTGAGCAGGTTCTCAAGAGAGCCTACGCGCTCCATTTTTAAGTTGTAAAAGTTACCTATGGCAACGGTTGCCCGTTCGGCAATCTTGTCAGGGTAAATGTGTGTGTGGAAATCAATAATCTTCACATATACCATCCTAAGATTAAAATATCGGTATAAGCTTTGCCTAATGCCGTAAACTTTTAATATTATATCAAATCCGAGTTTCTTCGTCAATGATAATTGAAAAAAAGCGGTCTTGTGGGTAATCTTTCAGACTAATGAATACTGAAAGAATGAATAATGAATAGCGAATGATACGATACAAAAGAAAAAGTCGCTCGATTTACATCAAGCGACTCTTTTGGCGCGCTGCGGGGGACTCGAACCCTCGACCTACTGGTTCGTAGCCAGTTACTCTATCCAGCTGAGCTAGCAGCGCAAATTGGGTATGATTTTTACCACCTGACTATATTACCACATATTTTAGAAAAATGCAAGCGAAATTATGATTATTATTTGCATTTTTCTCACATTTTATTTGGTAATTACAACGAAAAACAGTTGTGTAATTATCTTAGCCAAATTTACACAGTATATTGGTGTGCCCAACTCTGACTTACAAAAACGGCTCTCCGAACCGGAGAGCCGTTTACTGCTTTGATATTAGGTTTCAGTAGTCAGGATAAAATCCAAAGAACACTGAAAATTACTCGTTGATAGCGATAACTGCGCCTGAACCAACTGTTCTACCGCCTTCACGGATAGCGAAACGAAGACCAACTTCGATAGCGATAGGAGTGATAAGCTCAACATCCATCTCTACGTTATCTCCGGGCATGCACATCTCTGTGCCCTCGGGAAGAGAAATGGTACCTGTAACGTCAGTTGTTCTGAAGTAGAACTGAGGACGGTAGTTGTTGAAGAAAGGTGTGTGACGGCCGCCTTCGTCCTTAGTAAGAACGTAAACCTGACCACGGAACTTTGTGTGGGGGTTGATTGTGCCGGGCTTTGCAAGAACCTGACCACGCTCGATCTCAGTTCTCTGAACACCACGGAGGAGAACACCAACATTCTCGCCTGCCTCTGCGAAGTCAAGAGTCTTTCTGAACATCTCAAGACCGGTAACAACTACCTTGCGTCTCTCGTCTGTAAGACCAACGATCTCAACTTCTTCCTGAGTCTTAACTGTACCTCTCTCAACTCTACCTGTTGCAACAGTACCACGACCTGTGATTGTGAATACATCTTCGATAGGCATGAGGAAGGGAAGGTCAGCCTTACGCTCGGGAGTGGGAATGAAGCTGTCAACAGCGTCCATGAGCTCGTGGATGCAAGCATACTCGGGAGCATTGGGATCGTTAGAAGCGCTGTCGAGAGCCTGGAATGCAGAACCCTTGATGATAGGTGTATCGTCGCCGGGGAACTCGTACTCGTTGAGGAGGTCACGGATCTCCATCTCTACGAGCTCGAGAAGCTCGGGATCGTCAACCTGATCGCACTTGTTCATGAATACAACGATGTAGGGAACGCCAACCTGACGGGAGAGAAGGATGTGCTCTCTTGTCTGGGGCATAGGACCGTCAGCTGCAGAAACAACGAGGATAGCGCCGTCCATCTGAGCAGCACCGGTGATCATGTTCTTAACATAGTCAGCATGGCCGGGGCAGTCAACGTGTGCATAGTGACGAGTTGCTGTCTGATACTCAACGTGTGCGGTGTTGATTGTGATACCACGCTCTCTCTCTTCGGGAGCCTTGTCGATGTTTGCGTAATCAACGAACTCAGCGTCACCACCGAGGTTAAGAACCTTAGTGATAGCTGCAGTAAGAGTAGTCTTACCGTGGTCAACGTGACCGATAGTACCAATGTTAATATGGGGCTTGTTTCTTTCAAATTTTTCTCTTGCCATTTTGAAATTTCCTCCTTTTATTTAGTGAATGGATAAAGACAAACTTATTTTAACAATTTTCACAGAAAATTGCAATAGCTTTATCAAATTTTTGTAGGGGCAAGCCTGCAAAAATTATTTGAAAGGGAGATTAGTCCTCTTTCTTAGTTGTAAGTTTCTCAGCGATGCTCTTGGGAACCTCAAGATAATGTGAGGGCTCCATTACATACTGGCCTCTGCCCTGTGTCTTGGAACGAAGGTCGGTTGCATAACCGAACATCTCGGAGAGGGGAACATTAGCGGTGAGTCTGTGGATACCGTTGTCGGCCTCCATGCCTGCGATTGTACCGCGGCGGGAGTTGATGTCACCGATAACATCGCCGAGATAATCGTCGGGAACGATTACGGAAACCTTCATGATAGGCTCAAGGAGTACGGGATCCGCCTTCTTCATAGCCTCTTTGAATGCCATAGAACCGGCAATCTTAAATGCCATTTCAGAGGAGTCAACCTCGTGGTATGAACCGTCATAAAGCTCAACCTTAACATCAACTACATTGTAGCCTGCAACAACACCGGAGAGCATTGCACCCTGAATACCCTGATCAACAGCAGGAATGTACTCCTTGGGAATAACACCGCCGACGATGGCGTTGACAAACTCGTAGCCCTTTGTGGGGTTGGGGTAAACTTTGAGTTTAACATGACCGTACTGACCTTTACCGCCGGACTGACGGGCATACTTGGTGTCAACCTGTGCTTCCTGTCTGATGGTCTCTTTATAAGCAACCTGAGGCTTACCGATGTTAGCTTCTACCTTGAACTCACGGAGAAGTCTGTCAACGATAATCTCAAGGTGTAACTCACCCATACCTGCGATAATGGTCTGGCCTGTATCAGCGTCGGTATAAGCTCTGAAGGTGGGGTCTTCTTCTGCAAGCTTTGCAAGAGCAATACCCATCTTCTCCTGACCTGCTTTGGTCTTGGGCTCGATAGCAACACGGATAACGGGCTCAGGGAACTCCATGGACTCAAGAATTACGGGATGCTTCTCATCACAGAGAGTATCACCTGTGGTTGTATTCTTGAGACCGACGGCAGCAGCAATATCACCTGCGTAGCAGCATTCGATATCCTTTCTGTCATTAGCGTGCATCTGAAGAATACGGCCCATACGCTCTCTGTTGCCCTTTACGGAGTTGTAAACAGTTGTACCTGCCTCAACCTTACCTGAGTAAACTCTGAAGAAGCAGAGCTTACCAACGAAGGGGTCGGTAGCAATCTTGAATGCTAAAGCTGCGAAAGGCTCGTCATCGGAAGAACGGCGAGTACACTCCTCCTCGGTCTCGGCATCAACGCCCTTGATGTCGGGAACATCTGTGGGAGCAGGCATGTAGTCAACAATAGCGTCAAGGAGCTTCTGAACGCCCTTGTTACGGTAAGAAGTACCGCAGCAAACGGGAACCATCTCGTTTGCGAGGGTAGCCTTACGGATAGCAGTCTTAATCTCGTCGAGAGTAAGCTCTTCGCCGCCGAAGTATTTCTCCATGAGAGCCTCATCGGTCTCAGCAACGGACTCGATAAGCTTCTCACGGTACTCGTTAGCAAGCTCAAGCATATCGGCAGGAATTTCTTCCTCTCTCATATCTTTTCCGAGATCGTCGTAGTAAACCTCAGCCTTCATCTCAACCAGGTCAATGATACCCTTGAAGGTATCCTCAACACCGATAGGAAGCTGAATGGGAACTGCGTTACACTTGAGTCTGTCCTTCATCATCTGGATAACATGATAGAAGTCAGCACCCATAATGTCCATTTTATTTACATATACCATTCTGGGAACGCCGTAGTTGTCAGCCTGACGCCAAACAGTCTCGGACTGAGGCTCAACGCCGCCCTTAGCGCAAAGAACGGTAACGGAACCATCGAGAACACGGAGTGAACGCTCAACCTCAACGGTGAAGTCAACATGTCCGGGAGTATCGATGATGTTAATTCTGTGACCCTTCCAGTAACAGGTGGTAGCAGCGGAAGTGATGGTGATACCTCTCTCCTGCTCCTGAGCCATCCAGTCCATGGTAGCAGCACCGTCATGTGTTTCGCCGATCTTGTGGTTAACACCGGTGTAGTACAGAATTCTTTCGGTTGTAGTAGTTTTACCGGCATCGATGTGAGCCATGATACCGATGTTTCTTGTCATTTCAAGAGATACTTGCCTTGGCATAAAATCCTCCTTCGATATATCCGATAAAGTTTATTACCATCTGTAATGTGCGAAAGCCTTGTTAGCTTCAGCCATCTTGTGAGTGTCTTCACGCTTCTTAGCAGCGCCACCGGCACCGTTAACTGCGTCAAGAATCTCTCCGGCAAGTTTTTCCTTCATAGTCTTTTCGCTACGAAGTCTGGAATAGGTGGTTAACCAGCGAAGACCTAAAGTCTGTCTTCTCTCAGGTCTAACCTCGATGGGAACCTGGTAGGTGGAACCACCTACACGGCGAGCCTTTACTTCAAGTAAGGGCATGATGTTCTCCATAGCAGCCTCGAATGTTTCGAGGGGATCATTACCTGTCTTCTCGGAAATAATATCAAATGCACCGTAAACGATCTTCTGGGCAACACCCTTTTTACCGTCGAGCATGATGTTGTTGATAAGACGTGTAACTAATTTGGATCTGTAGATAGGATCCGGTAATACATCGCGTTTTGCGATTGAACCTCTTCTTGGCACTTTACTTCCCTCCTTCACAATATTTGAGATATCATAGGTACTCGAAAGCGACAAACTCCCGTACGCCAACACAGAGGCTTATATATAAAGCTCTGTATGGGATACAGACACGAAATAGTTTAGATTTCGCTTAATTTGTCAATTCCTTATTTACCCTTCTTAGGACGCTTTGCGCCGTACTTGGAACGTGCCTGGTTGCGGTTAGCAACACCCTGAGTATCGAGCGTACCTCTGATGATGTGATAACGCACACCGGGGAGGTCCTTAACTCTTCCGCCACGAATGAGAACAACTGAGTGCTCCTGCAGGTTGTGGCCAACGCCGGGGATGTAGGAACTGACTTCAATTCCGTTGGAAAGTCTGACTCTGGCGATTTTTCTGAGAGCTGAGTTAGGCTTCTTAGGTGTAGCAGTCTTAACTGCTGTGCAAACACCGCGCTTCTGAGGAGAGTTCTGGTCAATAGCTCTGTTCTTCTTAGAGTTCCAGCCCTTCAAAAGTGCAGGAGCCTTTGCCTTCTTCTCGGAAACTTCTCTTCCCTTACGTACCAACTGGTTAAAGGTAGGCATTGATAGCATTTCTCCTTTCTTTGAAATTTCTATGTTAAAGCGGCTAAGATATTATTGCCGCTAAACAAAGCAATATGCATTTATTGGAAAAAGACACAAAAAACTCAGTAAAAAAGCGGTTTTTGTAGTGACTTTAACCGTCTGAAAGCGCATTTTTACGCATTATCTGACAATTACTAAATATAACATAATGTAAAGGCTTTTGTCAACATATTTTTTCGGGATTTTTACGCAAAAAATCAGACCCCGCAAAACTGCGAGGTCTGACTGAATATTAGATTACTGTATATCTAAGGAAGTGGGTGCTTGGGGAATGAAGTTCTCCTCAAGCTCTACATCGGTGTAGCGGCGCATACCTGTACCGGCAGGAACAAGCTTACCGATGATAACATTTTCCTTGAGACCGAGTAAGGGGTCAACCTTGCCCTTGATAGCGGCATCGGTGAGAACTCTTGTGGTCTCCTGGAAGGAAGCGGCAGACAGGAAGCTGTCGGTGGCAAGAGAAGCCTTGGTGATACCCAGGAGGAGCTGTGTCCACTCTGCGGGCTTCAGGTCTGTTTCGCCGGCTGCGATTCTCTTCTCAATCTGCTTGTTGGCGTAAAGAACTTCGCTCTTGTCATACATCTGTCCGCCCAGGAAATCAGTTGAGCCGGGCTCGTCAACGCGAACCTTCTTCATCATCTGACGGACGATAACCTCGATGTGCTTATCGTTGATGTCAACACCCTGCAAGCGGTAGGTGCTCTGTACCTCGCTGATGAGGTAGTCCTGAACAGCCTGCGTACCCAGGATTGCAAGAATATCGTGGGGATTGACAGCACCGTCGGTAATCTTGTCGCCCGCCTTGATGATGTCGCCTTCCTGCACCTTTACGCGGAAGCCGAAGGGAATGAGATACTGCTTCTCATCGCCTGTTTCCTTATTAAATACAACTGCGTGGCGGTTGTTTTTGATTGTGTCGAAGCGAACCTCACCGTCAATCTCGGAGATGATTGCAAGGCTCTTGGGCTTTCTGCTTTCGAAGAGTTCTTCAACACGGGGAAGACCCTGTGTGATATCCTCTGCAGATGCAACACCGCCGGTGTGGAAGGTTCTCATTGTAAGCTGTGTACCGGGTTCACCGATGGACTGTGCGGCGATAATACCCACAGCCTCACCCACAGTTACAGGCTGACCGTTTGCAAGGTTAGCACCGTAACACTTGCGGCAAACGCCGTGTTTGGCGCGACAGCCGAGGATAGAGCGAATCTGAATGCTCTTGACACCGGAGTTGCAGATAATATCTGCCTCGTCCTTGCCCATGAGGGTGTCCTTGGAAACGAGAACATTGCCCTCGGAATCCTTGAAGTCCTCAACAAGATATCTGCCCTGTAAACGCTCATGCATGCCCTCAATAACCTGCTTACCTGACATAATATCGAAGATTTCGAGGCCCTCTGTGGTGTGACAGTCATCCTCGCGGATAATAACATCCTGAGAAACGTCAACAAGACGACGGGTAAGGTAACCTGAGTCAGCGGTACGAAGCGCCGTATCGGCAAGACCTTTACGGGCACCACGGGAGGAGATGAAGTATTCGAGAATATTAAGACCTTCACGGTAGTTAGCACGAATGGGGATTTCGATGGTTTTACCTGAGGTATTGGCAATAAGTCCGCGCATACCTGCAAGCTGACGAATCTGGCTCATGCTACCGCGGGCACCGGAGTCTGCCATCATGAAAATGGGGTTGTAGCGGTCAAGACCGTTCTGAAGTGCGGCAGTTACATCGTTTGTAGCCTTCTCCCAAATCTTGAGAACCTCATTGTAGCGGTCTTCCTCTGAACGCAGACCCATCATGAACTCGTCACGAACGCTGTCAACATCCTGCTCGGCCTGAGCGAGGATTTCCTTCTTCTGAGGAGGAATAATAGCGTCGCACACGGCAACGGTGATAGCGCCTCGGGTTGAGTATTTATAACCCTGAGCCTTGATGTTGTCAAGTACATCGGCGGTCTTCTCGGCGCCGTGCTTTCTGATACAGGCGTCGATAATTTTGCCCAGCTGCTTCTTGCCCACAAGGAAGTCAACTTCATACTTAAAGATGTTCTCGGGCACACTTCTGTCCACAAAGCCCAAATCCTGAGGAACGGGACGGTTGAAGATAATTTTACCCATTGTGGTGTCGACAACCGCAGATTTCTCTACACCGTCAACTACCATGGTACGGCGAACCTTAATCTTGGAGTGAAGCTTGATAACTCCTGTTGAGTATGCCATCATAGCCTCGTCCTCATCCTTGAACACCTTGCCTTCACCAAGCTCGCCGTCTTTGTCGAGGGTGAGGTAGTATGAACCCAGAACCATATCCTGAGTAGGAACAACTACGGGGTGACCGTCGGAGGGCTTCAAGAGGTTGCCGGCTGCAAGCATGAGGAAACGGGCCTCAGCCTGTGCCTCAGCAGAAAGGGGAACATGAACAGCCATCTGGTCGCCGTCGAAGTCGGCGTTGAAAGCTGTACATACCAAGGGGTGAAGCTTAAGTGCTCTACCCTCAACAAGTACAGGCTCGAATGCCTGAATGCCAAGTCTGTGAAGTGTTGGAGCACGGTTGAGGAGAACGGGGTGGCCCTTGATTACAACCTCAAGCGCATCCCAAACCTCGGGACGGGCTCTCTCTACTGCCTTTCTTGCTGCTTTGATGTTTTGTGCAGCTTTAGTCTCAACAAGTCTCTTCATTACGAAGGGCTTGAAAAGCTCAAGCGCCATCTCCTTGGGGAGACCGCACTGGTACATTTTAAGTTCAGGACCGACAACGATAACGGAACGGCCGGAATAGTCAACTCGCTTACCGAGAAGGTTCTGACGGAAGCGTCCCTGCTTACCCTTGAGCATATCGGAGAGGGACTTAAGTGCACGGTTGTTAGGACCTGTTACAGGTCTGCCGCGGCGGCCGTTGTCGATAAGAGCGTCAACTGCCTCCTGAAGCATACGCTTCTCGTTGCGGATAATGATATCGGGAGCCTCAAGCTCAAGAAGTCTCTTGAGACGGTTGTTTCTGTTGATAACTCGTCTGTAAAGGTCATTCAGGTCGGAGGTTGCAAAACGTCCGCCGTCAAGCTGTACCATAGGACGAATATCGGGAGGAATTACCGGAACAACGTCAAGAATCATCCACTCGGGACGGTTGCCTGACATTCTGAAGCTCTCAACAACCTCGAGACGCTTCTGAATCCTTACCTTTTTCTGACCTGTTGCATCCTCAAGCTCTGCACGAAGCTCAGCAGAGAGAGCATCAAGGTCAATTTCCTGAAGAAGCTCCTTGATTGCCTCTGCACCCATGCCTGCCTTAAAGTCATCCTCATACTTCTCGCGCATATCCATGTACTCACGCTCTGAGAGGAACTGCATCTTAACTAAGTCACGGCAGTCACCGGGGTCGGTTACGATATACTGAGCAAAGTAGAGCACCTTCTCAAGCATACGGGGTGAAATATCAAGCATAAGGGAAATTCTTGAGGGAATACCCTTAAAGTACCAAATGTGAGAAACGGGAGCAGCAAGCTCAATGTGACCCATTCTCTCGCGTCTGACCTTTGCCCGGGTTACCTCTACTCCGCATCGGTCACAGACCATACCCTTGTAGCGAATTCTCTTGTACTTTCCGCAGTGGCATTCCCAGTCCTTGGTGGGTCCGAAAATACGCTCGCAGAAAAGACCGTCGCGCTCGGGTTTGAGAGTTCTGTAGTTTATAGTCTCGGGCTTCTTAACCTCACCGTGAGACCATTCTCTGATCTGCTCAGGAGAGGCAAGACCGATTTTTATTGAATCAAAAACATTATTATCCATTAGTAAATTGCCCCTTCCTATTAATATTCATCGTTGCCGTGGTCGTCATAGTCGCCCATGTCTTCCACGTCTTCAAATATAGAATCCTCGTCGAACATATTGCCCTCTTCGGAATCCTCGTCAAGAACGAAGCCGTCCATTGTTGTCATAACTTCGTCTTCTTCGAACTGAACATCAGCAGGAACAACACCCATATCCTCGTCCTCATCGAACTTCTGCTTGAGGTCAATCTCCTCACCCTGTTCGTCAAGCACCTTGACATCGAGAGAGAGGGACTGGAGTTCCTTAATAAGAACCTTGAAGGATTCGGGAATTCCGGGCATGGGGATGTTCTGTCCCTTAACGATAGCCTCGTAAGTCTTAACACGGCCGGTAACATCGTCGGACTTAACTGTGAGGATTTCCTGGAGTGTATAAGCAGCACCGTAAGCCTCAAGAGCCCAAACTTCCATCTCACCGAAACGCTGACCGCCGAACTGAGCTTTACCGCCCAGAGGCTGCTGAGTAACAAGGGAGTAAGGACCTGTGCTTCTTGCGTGAATCTTGTCGTCAACAAGATGATGCAGCTTGAGATAATACATATAACCAACGGTTACGGGATTGTCGAAGTAATCACCTGTTCTACCGTCTTTGAGCCAAGTTTTGCACTCGTTTGTGATGCCGTTCTGTCTTAAGCACTCACCGAAGTCAATGCCTATTACATCCTTGCGGTCGGGATATTCACCGCGCTCGGCTTTAGCTTTCATCTCGTCATAAGCGGCGAAGATGTCATCCTCGTGAGCGCCGTCGAATACAGGTGTCATAACCTTGAAGCCGAGTGCCTTTGCGGCATAGCCCAGGTGAACCTCAAGCACCTGACCGATGTTCATACGGGAGGGAACGCCCAGGGGGTTAAGAACGATATCCAGGGGAGTACCGTCAGGAAGGAAGGGCATATCCTCAACAGGAAGAATTCTTGAAACAACACCCTTGTTACCGTGACGGCCTGCCATCTTATCGCCCACGCTTATCTTACGCTTCTGAGCAAGATAGCAGCGAACAACCTTGTTTACGCCGGGTTTGAGCTCGTCGCGGCTGTTCTCTCTGGTAAATACCTTAACATCAACAACGATACCGCACTCACCGTGGGGAACACGGAGAGAAGTATCACGAACTTCTCTTGCCTTCTCACCGAAGATAGCGCGGAGAAGTCTCTCTTCAGCGGTAAGCTCGGTTTCACCCTTGGGAGTAACCTTACCGACGAGAATATCGTCAGCGTGTACTTCTGCACCGATGTGGATGATACCGTCCTCGTCAAGATCCTTGAGCATATCCTCGCCCACATTGGGAATATCGCGGGTGATTTCCTCTGGGCCGAGCTTAGTATCTCTTGCTTCGGTTTCGTACTCTTCAATATGGATAGATGTGTAAACATCTTCACGGACAATTTTTTCTGAAATGAGAACTGCGTCCTCGTAGTTATAACCCTCCCAGGTCATAAAGCCGATGAGGGCATTCTTACCCAGGGAGATTTCACCGTTCTTAATAGCAGGGCCGTCGGCAAGAACTTCGCCCTTAACTACTCTTTGACCGCGCTCAACAACAGGAACCTGATTGAAGCAAGTGCCCTGGTTTGAACGGAGGAATTTGATGACCTCGTGGTCCTTGATTTTGCCGTTGTCGTACTGAACGCGAATCATGTTTGCGTCTGCGCTCATAACAACGCCGTCATCCTCGGCAAGTACGCAGACACCCGAGTCTGTACCAGCCTTGTACTCCATGCCGGTGCCGACAATGGGGCTTTCGGTAACCATGAGGGGAACTGCCTGACGCTGCATGTTAGAGCCCATCAGTGCTCGGTTTGCGTCATCGTTCTCAAGGAAGGGAATCATTGCGGTAGCAACGGAGACAACCATTCTCGGAGATACATCCATGTAGTCAAACTTGGAAGCGTCAAGCTCTACGAACTCGTCACGGTGTCTGCCGACTACACGGGAATTTACGAAGTGACCCTCGCTGTCAAGAGGGGTGTTAGCCTGTGCAACATAGAACTCATCCTCACGGTCGGCTGTCATGTAAACAACCTCATCGGTAACTACGCCGCGCTCTTTGTCGATCTTACGGAAAGCAGCCTCAACGAAGCCGTATTCGTTGATTCTTGAGAAAGTTGCCAGGTAGGAGATAAGTCCGATGTTCGGACCTTCGGGAGTTTCGATAGGACACATTCTGCCGTAGTGACTGTAGTGAACATCTCGAACCTCGAAGCCTGCACGGTCTCTGGAAAGACCGCCGGGGCCCAAAGCTGAAAGTCTTCTCTTGTGAGTGAGCTCTGCAAGAGGGTTATTCTGGTCCATGAACTGAGAAAGAGGAGAACTTCCGAAGAATTCCTTGATTGCTGCAGTTACGGGACGGATATTGATAAGTGTGCTTGGTGAAAGAGTCTCAAGATCCTGAGCCTGGAGTGTCATTCTCTCGCGGATAACTCTCTCAAGACGGCTGAAGCCGATTCTAAACTGATTCTGTAAAAGCTCGCCTACGCAACGGATTCGACGGTTGCCCAGGTGGTCGATGTCGTCGGTTGTTCCGATGTGCTCGGCAAGGCAGTTCATATAGTTGACGGATGCGAAGATGTCGTCGGTGGTGATGTGGTTGGGGATAAGCTCCTCGCGGCGGGCGATAAGCATATCCTTAAGCTCTTCCTCGTCCTTGCAGACCTCCAGGATTTCCATAAGAACAGGATAAGAAACCTTCTCATTGATGCCACACTCGGCATTTGCGTCAAAATCTACATAGCAGCTGATATCTACCATGTTGTTGGAGAGAATCTTGACGATTTTTCCGCCTTCGATGCTTACGAAGACTTCCTTAACGCCGGCATTCTCAATTTCCATAGCCTTCTCGCGGGAAACTGTTTCACCGCGAAGCGCCATAACCTCACCTGTTGTGGGGTTGACTACGGGGTCGGCAAGAACCTGACCTGCAAGACGGCCGGAAACACCCAGCTTCTTGTTGTATTTATATCTGCCGACTCTGGACATATCGTAACGTCTTGAATCGAAGAAGAGATTGTTGATGTGGGTTTGAGCACTCTCAACCGTGGGAGGCTCGGAGGGACGAAGCTTTCTGTAAACCTCGAGAAGACCGGTCTCTACCGAGTCGGTGGTATCCTTCTCAAAGGTGGCCTTGATTCGGTCATCATCACCGAAAACTTCAAGAATTTGGTCGTTGGTACCCAGACCTAATGCACGAAGGAAAACAGTAATGGGAATTTTGCGGTTTTTATCAATTCTGACATAGAAAACGTCGTTTACATCGTTTTCATACTCAAGCCAAGCACCGCGGTTGGGGATAACTGTTGATGAATACAGCTCCTTACCGGTTTTGTCGTGCTCCATTTTATAGTAAACACCGGGGGAACGGACAAGCTGAGAAACGATAACTCTCTCAGCACCGTTGATGACGAAAGTACCGCTGTCGGTCATGAGGGGGAACTCGCCCATGAACACATTGGATTCTTTAATCTCGCCGGTTTCTCTGTTCAGCAGTCTTGCTGTAACTCTGAGAGCTGCTGCGTATGTGGCGTCTCTCTCCTTACACTCGATTACACTGTAGTTGGGGTTGTCGATATCGAGAGTATAGTCGATGAAATCAAGAACCAGGTTGCCGGAATAGTCGGTAATACCGGAAACATCCTTAAAGACTTCCTTCAGTCCTTCATCCAAAAACCACTGATAGGACTTTTTCTGCACCTCGATGAGATTTGGCATATCGATAACTTCATCAATTTTCGAAAAGCTTACTCTCTCGCTTTTGCCAAGCTTAACCTGCTTAACATTCTCCATAGGTGTTATCACTCCTTCGAAATTTTCTGAATTCCTTTGGCAAAACTCGGGATTTATCACCGTTTTTGTGACCTTTCGGGCAATATCAGCACCCGAAAAACCACAGGTTCAAAGCTTTGTGAACACTCTCAAAAAAGGACTTGACAAACCCTCGTAAATGTGATAAATTTCATAGTTTTACTTTGAGGAAATTTGGCTAAAGGGGTACATACCCCCATAATGGTACATCATGAAATTATATATGTATGTTTTGGACTTGTCAAGAGTTTTTCGCAAATATTTCCGTATAATTCCCCTGTTTTTTTCGAAAAAGCCTGTAGAAAAAATACACCTGTTTTTGTGCACTATCAGGAACGCCCATCGGCGTTTACTGTTTTTGAGGCAAAAGAAAACCTCCTGAAAAACAGGAGGTTTTGTTGCGAATTTCATGGGTTTTAGATTAATCAGCCCAGCTTGTCGCCGGCCATTGCCATAAGGCTCTTCTTTTTCTTCTCCGGGCGAACCTTCTTGCCCTTCATCTTGAGAGCATATTTCCATGCTTTCTGGAGTTCCTCGGAGAGAAGCTCATTAAAGCTCTCGCAGTATTTCTCATCAATGCTGTTGAGGATTACAATGGTAATGATAGAGCGAGTGTCCATGTCGCCGTTTGCGTACTGAGTGCTTATCATCTGAGCGAGCTTCTTAATTTCGGCCTTCTGATTTCTCATAAGCATATCATTGATGCGGGGATTGACCTCTGTCCTGAAAAACTTAACGGCTCGAAAACTCTCGTAGTTATTCTGCTCCTCGGCGATAAGTTCGCGAAGCTCGGGGAAGTAGTTTACAAACCTCTTGGCAAGGAACACAGGGTCTGCGTTGCCCTCGTCGGAGCTGCCGTTCTTTTTCTTTTTAGCCTGCTTAACGCGCTTGATTGCGGAAGCCGCCGTTACGGAGTCGGCAAAATCGTTACCGATGCTCTCAGCCTCTTTGTTTGTGTCGGTGTCGGGGTCAAACATCCATGTTGCCATGGTCTTCCACTGGTTGTCGGGACCGTCCTCGGTCATGGAGCAGGAGCGAAGCACTGTGTGTTTGTTTTCGAAAGTATATACAACGGTGTAGGCAACATTCTCACTTGTGAAAAGTGCTACCATCTCCTTGTCGGTATCGGAAACCTTTTCACGCTTAAAGCCCTGTTCCTTCAGTGCTGTTTCAACTTTTCCGGTGATAATACCGAAAGCCTTTTTAACCATATCGTTCATAATTACCTCCAATAAGGCATAGATGCATATTTATTCAGTCATATAATTATACATATAAATATATCTTTTGTCAAAGGGATTTTCCTCACATCCACTTGCAAGTTTTTGTCTATTATGTTAAAATAACAATTCAGTAAAGAAATGGTATTAAAAAAGCCACAAGAGGCGGTGAATTTATGCAGAGCAAAAAACCCATCGGAATTTTCGACTCCGGTCTCGGAGGACTAACCACAGCAAGAGAGCTTATGAGAGTTCTTCCCAATGAGGATATTATTTACTTCGGTGATACGGGCAGAGTTCCCTACGGCAACAAGAGTGTGGACACCATAATCAAATACGCAAATCAGGATGCAAACTTCCTGCTTAAGAACAACGTAAAGGCTATTATTGCCGCCTGCGGTACGGTAAGTTCCATTGCACGCGGTCTCTATGACACCCTTCCCGTACCCTACACGGGTGTGCTCAGGCCCACCGCAAAATCAGCGCTTAAGGCTACAAAAAACGGAAAAATCGGTGTTATCGGCACAACTGCCACCATAAATTCCCACAGCTATCAAAAGCACATTGCCGAGCTTTCAAAGGACGCTTGGGTTTTCGAGCAGGACTGTCCCCTCTTTGTTCCGCTGGTTGAAAATGGCTTCACAGACCCTGAGGACACGGTGGTGAGCGAGGTTATCAGGAGGTATGTTGAACCACTCATCCAAAAGGGTGTTGACACCCTGATACTCGGTTGTACTCACTACCCTATTCTCAAAAATGCTATAGCTAAAGTTATGGGAGAAGGGGTTACTCTTGTGGATTCAGGCAGAGCAACCGCACTTTACACAGCAGAGCTTCTAAAGAGCAAAAACCTCCTAAATCACAGCAAAGAGGAAGGTACATATAAATTTTTCGTCAGCGACACACCTCACAACTTTGAGCATTTGGCAGGAGTTTTTCTGCAAAAGGACATTGAGGGTATGGTCACTCAAATAGACATTGAAGCATATTAAGGACTTAAAAATGAAAGAAAACTATCTTATAAATGTTTTGGGCACTCAGGACATAGGCGGAGAAAAAGACAGCATTGAGCTTACCACCGCCGGTGATTACCGATTCAGCAGCTCAAAAACAGTAATTCAGTACAGAGAATACGACAGCGAAAACCCAAAGTACAGTTGTCTCAACACAGTGGAGGTTGAGGGTGACACCGTCACCGTTATAAAGGACTTTCCGGGAGAGTCGAGACTGGTGCTCCAAAAGGGCAGACGGCACCAATGTCACTACAGCACCATGTTCGGTGACCTGATGGTAGGAGTTTATACCGATTCGTTCAAAAACAGTTTAACCGAAAAGGGCGGCGAGCTTTATGTAAGCTACAGCCTTGACTTTAACGGCGGACTTGTGAGCAAAAACGAAATTCATATAAAAGTACAGGAAAAAGAGGTAAAGTAGTATGTCATTGACTTCAATAAATGCGGTAAAGGATTTACGAAACGCAATAAACAGGGCTTTTGAGAAAGCCATGGAAAATGAACTTCTCCCCAAGGCAGAAGTTCCCGAATTTATCATTGAAGCACCTGCCAATCGTCAAAACGGCGACCTTGCAACCAACGCCGCCATGGCAGGAGCAAGGGTTTTCAGAATGGCTCCCATGAAGATAGCAGAGGCACTCAAAACCTGTGTTGACCTTGAGGGCACTCTGTTCGAAAGATGCGAAGCCGCAGGGGCAGGCTTCCTTAATTTCTTCTTTAAGGCTGAGTACTTTGCAAAAATCATTGAGGAAATCGAGAGCACGGGAGAAGCTTACGGCAGAAGTGACTACGGTCAGGGTAAGAAGTACATGGTGGAGTTTGTCTCTGCCAACCCCACAGGCCCTATGCACATGGGAAATGCCCGTGGCGGTGCTTTGGGCGACTGTCTTGCTTCTGTTTTGGATGCAGCCGGTTTCGATGTGTACAGAGAATTCTATGTGAACGACGCAGGTAATCAGATTGAAAAGTTTGCAAACTCCTTAGAGGCGCGTTATCTTCAAATTTTCGACAGCTCAGTCCCCTTCCCCGAGGACGGATATCAGGGCGGAGATATTAAGGATTTAGCCGAGGACTTCAAAAATGAGATGGGCGACAGCTACAAAGACACAGACTCTGACACCCGCAAGAAAGCCCTCGTCGACTATGCGCTTCCCAAAAACATTGCAAAAATGCAAGCCGATATGGCCAAATACCGCATAACCTACGATAAATGGTTCTTTGAAAGCGAGCTTCACCAAAGCGGTAAGGTTAAGGCTATAGTTGACCTGCTCACCGAGAAAGGTCTCACCTACGAAAAAGAGGGCGCCCTTTGGTACAAGAACATCGAAGTTGTAACAAAAAAACTTCTCAAAGAGGGAAAATCTCAGGCAGATATTGACAAGCTTGAACTGAAGGATGACGTGCTCATCCGTGCCAACGGCAATCCCACATACTTTGCCGCCGACATTGCCTATCACAAGGATAAATTCGACCGGGGATTCGACACCTGTATCAATGTATGGGGTGCTGACCACCACGGTCATGTCATGCGTATGAAAGGCGCTATGGATGCTATAGGATACAACGGCGACAAGCTCGACATTGTACTCATGCAGCTTGTTAAACTCATGCAGGGCGGTGAGATTGTAAAGATGAGCAAGCGTACCGGCAAGGCTATTCAGCTTTCCGATTTGCTTGACGAAGTTCCCGTTGACAGCACACGCTTTATGTTTAACACCCGTGAAGCAAACACTCAGATGGACTTTGACTTGGACCTTGCAGTAACTCAGGACAATCAAAATCCCGTTTACTATGTTCAGTATGCTCACGCCCGAATTTGCAGTATTTTCCGAAACCTTGAGGCTGACGGAATCACAAAGCGCGACTGTACCACACAGGAACTCACTCTCCTCAAAGAGGCCGAGGAGCTGGAGCTTATCAGCCACCTCTCTGCTTACAGAGAAGAGATTATCGCATCTGCCGAAAGCTACGATCCCACACGCATCACAAGGTACGTTACAACTCTCGCCACACTTTTCCACAAATTCTACAACGCACACAGAGTTAAGTGCGGAGATGAATCTCTCACCCAGGCAAGACTTGCCCTCTGCGGCTGTGTACGCACTGTCATAAAGAATGTGCTCACAATGTTCGCCGTGAGCTGCCCCGAAAAGATGTAAATTTCACGCAAAATGCAAAAAAGACACGCTTAGGACACAGGTTCTAAGCGTGTTTTTACCTTATTCGTCTTTTTGAAAATACTTTTTATACGAAATAATCATCAAAAGCGCCCCTGCTCCTCCAAAGACTGCAACCCCTATCCACTGCAACAATTTCGGCACAGTCTCAAAGGCGCTAAGAACGCCGAAAGTCAGCAATGACAGGGACAGGAGTATCACCCCGATTCCCATATTTCGTGTGTAGGGGATAATATCCTCGGTCCTGATTTTCTCCCAATTCTCACCGTTGATGAACTCCACCTTCCTGCCTGCCCAAATCATGATTCCCACTACCGCCAGAAAAATTCCCATAACGAGAAACACAAAGTTTATCATCTCAAATTTCATTTCGCTTCACCTACTGCGTTTGACACCCTTGCAAACTCCTCCAAGGTCATTGCTTCGGGACGAAGTGTGGGGCTTACCTGCGCAATTTCAAAAGCCTTCTTCAAGGCGGACTTGTCCGCGCTCAGCGCCGAGGACAGAGAATTCAGCACCGTCTTTCTGCGCTGAGAGAAAGCGCCTCTCACAATTTTGAAAAAGAGTTTTTCGTCATTTACGGAAAGCTTCGGCTTACTGTCCACATCCATTCGGATTACGGCGGAATCCACCTTGGGCGCAGGCATAAACGAGCCTGCCGAAACCTTGAACAATAGCCGCGGCTCGCTGTAGTATCTGACAGCGGCGGTAACGGCACCGCACTCCCTGCTGCCCATTTGAGCACAGAGCCGGTCTGCGGCTTCCTTTTGCACCATAACGGTCAAGGCCTTTATGGGAAGCTTCTCCTCTAAAAGCTTCATTATAACAGGCGAGGTGATGTAGTAGGGCAGGTTTGCGCAGACTACCACCTCCATACCCGGAAACTTCTCCTCAATAAGCCTGTGAAGGTCGATTTTCATCACATCACCGCTTATTATCTCCACATTTTGGTGGTCGGCAAGAGTTTTCCCGAGAATTTTCGGCAGTCTTTCGTCAAGTTCTATAGCGACAACCTTTTTCGCGACCTTGCAAAGCTCATTAGTGAGCACGCCGATTCCGGGTCCCACCTCAATAACCCCTGTATTCCCGTCAGCGCCGCACATCTGCGCCATCTTGGGACAGACAGAAGGGTTCACAAGGAAATTTTGTCCCAGCGCCTTTGAGAAGGTAAAGCCCGATTCACTCATTATTTTCTTTATTTCACTATAATCCCATAATCTTTCCATAAAAACCTCAAGTTTATAAAATTCTCAGCCCTTTAGGATATTTATTCTTAAGCTTACCTGAGCTTGCCTTTCCGAAGCCTGCAGTCATGCCCTCCACACACAGGGCGGTGTAGCCTTTAATGCTGCAGTCAATATCAATCTCCTCACCGTGAAGAAATTTCATAAGTCTTGGATCGTGAAGCTCCAAATCCGCTTTTCTCCTGATATTCTGAGTATCCTCCGCCATAAACAACGAGTGTTGCGGCTCAAAAAAGTTCTTTTTAACTGTGCCTGCAAACACTCCTGCACGCAGGACACCGAGGCCGTGAGTATCGGGACAGATTTTCGGAATTATGTATAGCTTATCACCCTGCAAATACGCTCTTCGGAGCATCTCGGCAGAGTAAAAAGTGTCCTCAAAAAAGTCCCTGACAAAGTCGGGGATTTTTTTCATATCGGCAGGTTCAAGTTCTTTTACACAGCCACCGTCATTCCCTGAAGCTCTCAAGAGTTTTGCGGCAAAGTGCCCCTCTCCGCCGTCCATTGGGAATATTCGGGTTGAGCGTCCGTCAAGGGCAGTTCTGCCAAAATTCTCCTCCCTTTCAAGAAGCTCGAAATCCGGGTTTTCCTCAAGAAACTCAGCGACAACATCCTCGTTTTCCGCTTTTGAAAAAGTGCAGGTGGAGTAAACCAAGGTACCGCCCGCCTTCAGCGCCTTCTTTGCGCTTTGCAAAATTTTCAGCTGACGGACAGCGCAGGCCTGTGAATGCTGCGGTGACCACTCCCCGTAGGCAGCGGGATCCCGACGGAACATTCCCTCGCCGGAGCAGGGTGCATCCACCAAAACCTTATCAAAGTACCCCGGGAGAGCACAGCAGAGCACCTCGGGGTCACAGGAGGAAACAACGGCATTTTTTATGCCGCACCGTTCAATATTTGAAAGCAAAATATTTGCTCTTGAGCGCACATATTCGTTGCACCACAAAAGCCCCTCGCCCTGAAGATATGCCGCAAGTTGGGTGCTCTTTCCTCCCGGCGCTGCACAAAGGTCCAGGACTTTTTCTCCTTTTTCAGGGGCAAGAAGGGTTGCCGCAGACATTGCGGAGGGCTCCTGAAAATACACGGCACCCGAGTGATGCAAGGGGTGTTTTCCCGAAAGCAGGGACTTGTCCTCAATGTAATACCCCACAGGGGAAAAGGGTGTTTTCTTCACCTTAATTCCCTCTCGCTCCATAATCTCGCAAAATTTCTCTTCGGAGCACTTGAGGGTATTCACACGGACCCCCAGGAAAGACTTTTTACCGTATTCATTTTTTAATTTTTCAAAATCTTCCTTTGAAAGCAAAGGTTTCACTCTGTCAAAAAAATCTTTCACTGAATAATCCGCCTTTTTGGGTTAATAATAAGTGCAAAGGG
>JAUNJO010000014.1:8519-33867 GCA_030533225.1 Eubacteriales bacterium | reverse complement strand
GGGACATGCTTTGGAGGACCCCTATGACGCAGGCTATCAGCAGTCGGGAGTGCTTACCTATATCGCCTCCGGTGGACTTTTCGGCACGGGAGTGGGCAACGGAATCCTGCGTTACTACGGAGCTTCGGAAACCGACCTTGTCTTCGGAATTGTTGCGGAGGAAATGGGTCTCATCATCGCAATCTCCATTGCTGTGGCACTGTGCGGACTTATATTCAGCACCCGTTCTCTCTCCAGCCGGAGCAGAAGCACATTCTACTCGATTTCGGCTTGCTGTGCGGCGTCGCTTTTGATTATTCAGGCATCTCTTAACATCTTCGGCAGTACGGATTTGCTTCCTCTTACAGGCGTCACCCTGCCCTTTATAAGCGCAGGCGGTTCAAGTATGGTTTCATGCTGGGGCATGCTTGCATTTATCAAGGCGGCAGATGAGAGAACATATACAAAACTGATTAAAAACTAAGGTAATATTATGAAAAGAACAATGTCAAGAAGCACAATAGCACTGGTGCTGGCTGTAGTATTTTTGCTGGGGCTTGGGCTTTTGGGCTTCAAATACCTTAAAGACAATGATATGTGGGCAAGTCAGACCTACAACTACTACCTTTCCTCGGGACGGGGACTTTCCAATGCAGGAAAGATCACCGACAGAAACGGTGTGGTTTTGGCATATTCCGAAGAGGGCAGCAGACTTTATCATGATGACTACAGCGTCAGGCTCTCAAATCTCCATTCGGTGGGAGACGATTCCTTCAACATCGCCACTGCTCTGCAGACGGGACACAGAGCCGAGCTTGTGGGACACAACATGATTTTCGGCTACGGATTGCCGGGCAGTCTGAGTCCTAAGGGCAATATGAAGCTTACCACCGATTCTTCGGTGAATGCCAAGGTTTACGAGGCGTTCGGCGGGAAAAACGGAGCCTGCTTTGTGTATAACTACAAGACAGGTGAGGTGCTGTGCATGGTGAGTACACCCTCCTATGACCCTATGAATGTGCCCGAAAAGCTCCCCGAGGGCGCGTACCTTAACAACGCGATTTCCAGCACCTTTACTCCCGGCTCCATCTTCAAGATTGTCACTACTGTTGCGGCTTACGAGTATCTGCCCAATGCAGAGAGCATGACCTTCACCTGTGAGGGCAGAAAGGACTTCGGCGGGGATGATGTCACCTGCCTTGAGCATCACGGAGAGATTACTCTTGAGGAGGCCTTTGCATACTCCTGCAACATCGCTTTTGCGGACCTTGCTACAGAGGTCGGCGCAAAGAATATGCAGAAAACCGCCGAAAAGCTGGGCATCACAAAGTCCTACGAAATAAGCGAAATTGACAGCGCAAAGGGTCACTACAATGTGGAAAAGGCTACAAAGAACGAGCTTGCGTGGTCGGGAATAGGTCAGTACACTGACCTTGTAAATCCTGCCCAAATGGCTATTCTCTGCGGCGCTATTGCTGACGGAGGCAATACAAAGCTGCCCAAATACATTGACGGCACAGCATCGGGCCGTACAGGTACCCTCATGAGCAAGGAAACCGCCGGAAAAATGGCGGATATCATGCGATACACCATAACCGACCACTACGGTGACAGCATGTTTGGAGGTCTCACGGTTGGTGCTAAGACCGGTACCGCCGAGGTGGGCGAGGGCAAAGAGCCTAACGCCTGGATGGTGGGATACAGCAGTGATGAGGATTACCCCCTTGCTTTTGCGGTTGTGGTTGAGGAAGGCGGTTACGGCTTCTACAGCGCAGGCCCCATTGCCCGAATTGCCATGATTGAAAGCGCAAAGTCCTTGGGCTTCGAGGGATAAAAACGAAATATTGTGACCAAACTGACCGAAACGGCTTCCTTTTTGTGAGGAAGCCATTTTTTTGCGTAAAAGTCTTTATTTTTTAACATTTTTATGCTACAATAAACCATGTATATTTAATTTACTTAAAATGGGAAAATTTATCTGTATTTAACTGCTTTTTTAGCGTGGAAAGGACATGACTATGGCTAATTTTTTGAAAGCACTTTTCGGAAATTACAGCAAAAAGGAAATCAAGCGCAATAAACCCTTGCTTGAGAAAACCTTACAGCTTGAGGAAAAGTACAAGGCAATGACCGACTCCGAGCTTAAGGCTCAAACCGATTTATTCAGAGAGCGTCTTGCAAAGGGAGAGACCACAGACGACATTTTGCCCGAGGCTTTTGCCGTTTGCCGAGAGGCTTCCTGGCGAGTGCTGGGCATGAAGCACTTCCCCGTGCAGATTGAGGGCGGTATTATTCTTCATCAGGGCCGAGTTGCCGAGATGAAAACAGGTGAGGGTAAAACCCTGGTTGCAACCCTGCCTGCATACCTTAACGGCCTCACAGGAGAGGGTGTTCACATTGTTACGGTGAACGACTACCTTGCCCGCCGTGACTCCGAGTGGATGGGTAAGCTTTACCGCTTCTTAGGTCTTACCGTAGGTCTTATTGTTCACGATATGCAAAATGACGAGAGACGCAAGGCCTACGCCGCCGATATCACCTACGGCACAAACAACGAGCTGGGCTTTGACTATCTCCGTGACAACATGGTGGTGTATAAGGAGCACCGGGTACAGAGGGGACACATCTTTGCAATAGTCGACGAGGTTGACTCAATCCTCATTGACGAAGCAAGAACACCTCTTATCATCTCCGGCAAGGGCGACAAGTCCACCGATATGTACCAAAGGGCAGACAGCTTTGCAAAACGCCTCAAAAAACATGTTTTCACCGAGGTTGACACAAAGGAAAACATGGAGGATTTCTTCGAGGAAAACGGAATCGACTACATTGTAGACGAAAAGGCAAAGACCGCCACACTCACTCAAATCGGCGTCAGAAAGGCGGAGGAGTATTTCGGACTTGAAAACCTCACCGACCCCGAAAACCTGACAATTCAGCATCATATCAATCAGGCTATTAAGGCTCACGGTATCATGCACATGGATATTGACTATGTTAACAAGGACGGAGAAATCATCATTGTTGACGAGTTTACAGGCCGTCTTATGTACGGCAGACGCTTCAACGAGGGCCTTCATCAGGCCATTGAAGCAAAAGAGGGTGTGAAAATTCAAAACGAGAGCAAAACTCTTGCAACCATCACCTTCCAGAATTACTTTAGACTTTACAAGAAGCTTTCCGGTATGACCGGTACTGCGGTCACCGAGGAACAGGAGTTTCAGGATATTTACAAGCTTGATGTTGTTGAGATTCCCACAAACAAACCCCTTGCCCGTGAGGACAAAAACGACCTTATTTTCGCCACGGAGCTTGCAAAGTTCAACGCGGTTATTGACAGAATATCGGAGTGTCACGAAAAAGGCCAGCCTGTGCTGGTGGGTACCATTTCCATTGAAAAATCCGAAATTCTCTCAAAAATGCTCAAAAAACGGGGAATTCCCCACAATGTCCTCAACGCCAAACAGCATGAGAAAGAAGCCGAAATTGTTGCACAGGCAGGTAAGCTGGGTGCAGTTACCATTGCCACCAACATGGCAGGACGAGGAACTGATATTGTTCTCGGCGGCAACGCCGAATTTATGGCTAAAAACAAAATGCGTAAGCAGGGCTTTTCCGACGAGCTGATTGCCGAGGCAACAGGCTTTGCCGACACCGACGATGCCGAGATTTTAGAGGCAAGAAAGGTGTTCACCCGGCTTCACGAACAGTTTAAGGACGAGATAAAGGACGAGGCAGAGGCAGTCAGAAACGCAGGCGGACTTTATATCATCGGCACAGAGCGTCACGAATCCCGCCGTATCGACAACCAGCTCCGCGGCCGTTCAGGCCGTCAGGGCGACCCGGGCACAAGCTGTTTCTTCCTCTCCACCGAGGATGACCTTATGCGAATTTTCGGCGGGGACAGAATGAGGGCTATTATGTCCAGGCTTTCCGTTGACGAAAGCGCACCCATTGAAAATAAAATGCTCTCCAATGTCATCGAAAGCTCACAGGAAAAGGTTGAGCAGAGAAACTACGGAATCCGTAAAAATGTTCTTCAGTTTGACGATGTTATGAACCGTCAGCGTGAGATTATCTACACTCAGCGAAACCAGGTTCTCGACGGTGAGGATATCCACGAAACCGTCATGAACATGCTCAACTCCACCATTGAGGCAAATGTGGCACAATATATGCCCGGCGAGCGTGAATCCTGGAACTTAACAAGCCTTAAGGAGTACTACAACGGATGGCTCTGTGACCATAAATGCCCCCTTGTTTTCACGGAGGAAGAGCTGAGCACACTCACTGCTTCCGATGTTACCGAGATGCTCAAGGAGAGAGCCATGGAGCTTTACAAGGAGTATGAGGAACTGGTAACCCCCGAAACCATGCGTGAAATTGAGCGTGTTTATCTGCTTCGCTCCGTTGACACCTATTGGATGGAGCATATTGACGCCATGGAGGAGTTAAAGCAGGGAATCCGCATGAGAGCCTATGCACAGCACGACCCTGTTGTTGAGTACACCCACGAGGGCTTCGAGATGTTCGACATGATGATTGATTCCATCCGTCAGGACACAGCAAAGCTTGTGCTTACGGCACCCCGCAAGGTGTATGAGATTAAGGAAAGACAAAAGGAAGAGGAAAGGCTCCGCCGCGAAGCCGAGAAGGCTGCCGCCGCCGCACATCAGGTGATCCTCGGCAAAGAGGAGGGGGAAAAGGTAAATCCCGTAACCTTTGCAATTAAGCGTGAGCAGGTGGCAAAACCCGTTACCTTTGACGGAGACGGCACATATTCAACCAACAAAACCGTTCGCAAGGGCAAGAAAGTGGGCAGAAACGATCCCTGTCCCTGCGGAAGCGGAAAGAAATACAAAAAGTGCTGTGGCATGAACGAATAATTTTTGCCCTGTGGAAAGCACAGAATAAAACATATATACTAAAGATTTCCGGGGGTTAATTCCCCATGAAGAAAGAATTGAGGAAAGAGTATGACAGTACGCACAAGATATGCACCAAGCCCCACAGGATTTATGCATGTGGGAAATCTCAGAACTGCTCTCTATGAGTATCTTATCGCAAAGAATGCCAAGGGCACATTTGTGCTTCGCATTGAGGACACAGACCGGGAGCGTTTGGTTGAGGGTGCGGTAGATGTAATTTACAACACCATGAAGACCGCAGGCCTTATCCACGATGAAGGTCCCGATGTAGGCGGTGAATACGGTCCCTATGTTCAGTCACAGAGAAAGGATATGTACCTGCCCTATGCTGAACAGCTCATAAAAGAGGGCAAGGCTTACCGTTGCTTCTGCACCAAGGAGAGACTGGAAGCGCTCTCTCAGGAGAGTGTGGGCGGCGGTTATGACGGCCATTGCAGAGATTTACCCCCCGAGGAAATCGACAGATTGCTCAAAGAGGGCGTACCCTATGTAATCCGTCAGAAAATGCCCACAGAGGGCTCAACCACCTTTGTTGACGCGGTTTTCGGTGAAATCACAGTTGAGAACAGCGAACTTACCGACCAGATTTTAATTAAGTCCGACGGCTTCCCGACCTACAACTTCGCCAATGTTATCGACGACCACACAATGGGCATCACCCATGTTGTCAGAGGTTGTGAATACTTAAGTTCTACTCCCAAGTACAATCTTCTATACGAAGCATTCGGCTGGGAAATTCCAACCTATGTGCATCTGCCTCTCATTATGGGCAAAAACGAGGACGGCTCTGTGTCAAAGCTTTCCAAGCGTCACGGTGCCACAGGCTTTGAGGATTTAGTGGCTGAGGGATATCTCCCTCAGGCAATTATCAACTACATTGCACTTCTCGGCTGGTGTCCCAAGACCAATCAGGAGATTTTCACACTTCAGGAGCTTTGTGAGAATTTTCATGTGGAGGAGATTTCAAAATCCCCCTCGGTTTTCGACTATGATAAACTGTCCTGGATGAATGCCGAGTATCTCCGTGCAATGAGCGAGGCTGAGTTTACAGCAGTCTGCAAGCCCTACTACGACAAAGTTTTCGGTGACAAGCCTTATGACGCAGAAAAACTCTTTGCAATTTTGCATGAGCGCACAGTAAAGCTCACCGATATTCCCGGTATGATTGATTTTCTCGCAGAGCTTCCCGAGTATGACAGGGAAATGTTCGTAAATAAAAAGAGCAAGACAACTCTTGAGAATGTTCCCGGCATTTTAGAGGCGGTTATCGGTGAACTTGAAAAAATCGAAAACTTTAACTGCGACACAATAAAGGAAAGTCTATTGGGACTTGCCGCGAAGCTGGGACTCAAAAACGGCACGGTTATGTGGCCTGCAAGAATTGCAGCAGCCGGCAAGACCGTCACCCCCGGCGGCGCAGTTGAGATTCTTGACATCCTCGGCAAAGAGGAGTCCCTCAGAAGACTCAATGCAGGACTTGAGAAGCTTAATTAAGGAGTGAAATACATGGCAGAGATAATTAATGAGGAAGTCATGTCATCAAACTTTATCCATGACTTCATTGACGAGGATATTGCCGAGGGCGGAAGATTTGAGGGAAAAAAGGTGCACACCCGTTTTCCCCCCGAACCTAACGGCTACCTTCATATAGGACACGCCAAGGCTATCTGCATCGACTTCGGCACCGCAAAGAAGTACGGCGGTATGTGTAATCTTCGAATGGACGATACCAACCCCACCAAAGAGGATGTGGAGTATGTTGACGCTATCAAAGAGGACATCAAGTGGCTTGGCTTCGATTGGGAGGATCGCTTCTACTATGCCTCCGATTATTTTGACGATATGTACCGCTTCGCAGTTGAGCTTATCAAGAAAGGTCTTGCCTATGTCTGCGAGCTTAACGCAGAGCAGATGAGAGAGTACAGAGGTGACCTTTCAACTCCTGCAAAAAGCCCCTTTAGAGACAGGCCTATAGAGGAAAGCCTCGACCTTTTTGAGCGCATGAAGAACGGCGAATTTGAAGAGGGCGCCATGACACTCCGCGCAAAAATCGACCTTGCAAGCGGTAACTTCAATATGCGCGACCCCGTTATCTACAGAATCAACAAGCTCAGTCATCACCGTACAGGTGACAAGTGGGTTATCTACCCCATGTATGACTTTGCACATCCCATTGAGGACGCAATGGAGGGCATCACCCACAGCCTTTGCTCTTTAGAGTTTGAGGCTCACAGGCCCCTCTACGATTGGGTAATCGAGAATGTTTCCGTACCCTGCAAGCCCCGTCAGATAGAGTTTGCAAGACTTGGCATCAACAACACGGTTATGTCCAAGAGAAAGCTCAGAGCCTTGGTTGACGAGGGTTATGTCAGCGGTTGGGATGACCCCCGTATGCCCACTCTCTGCGGACTTCGCAGACGCGGCTACACCCCCGAATCTATCAGGAACTTCACCGACAGAAACGGTGTTTCCAAGGTGAATTCCATTGTTGAGTACAGCTTCCTTGAGCATTGTCTTCGGGAGGATTTGAACGAAAAAGCACAGCGCGTTATGGCTGTCATCAACCCCATTAAGCTCATCATCGAAAACTACCCCGAGGGAGTCTCTGAGGAGTTTGAGGTTGAGAACAACCCCAACAGAGAAGAAGACGGCAAACGCACCATCACTTTCTCAAGAGAGTGTTACATTGAAGCCGATGACTTTATGGAGGAGCCTATCAAGAAGTACCAGAGGCTTTACCCGGGCAACGAGGTCAGACTGAAGTCTGCATATATCGTTAGGTGCACAGGCTGTAAGAAGGACGAAAACGGCAATGTGGTTGAGGTTTACGCAACCTACGACCCTGAGACCAAGGGGGGCAACACTCCAGACGGCAGAAAGGTAAGAGGTACTATCCATTGGGTAGACGCAAACAACGCTCTTGATGCCGAGGTTCGTCTTTACGATAATCTCTTCACCGTTCCCGACCCCGATGCAGGGGACAAGAACTTCCTTGATTTCCTGAACCCCGATTCCCTCAAGGTTTTGACCGACTGCAAGGTCGAGAAAGCTCTGGGAAATGCAAAGATGGGCGACAGCTTCCAGTTTATGAGACTTGGCTACTTCTGTGCCGACAAGGACAGCACCGCCGGGCATCTTATCTTCAACAGAAGCGTGTCCCTCAAGGACGGATTTAAGAAAAACTAAAGGATGATATAAATGCTGAAAACTGCCGTGGTTACAGGAGCTTCCCGAGGAATCGGCGCATCCGTTGCCATTGCTCTTGCAAAAAGCGGATACAATGTGATTTTAGGCTACAAAACGAATAAAGAGCGTGCCGAACAGCTTGCGCAGGTGATAATCAGCGGTTACGGAGTTTCCGCTGAGGCGGTCAGGTGCGATGTTGCAAGCTCGCAGGAGGCTAAAGAGATAGTGGAGCGAGCCGCAAAATTTTACGGTTCGGTGGATGTGCTTGTGAACAACGCAGGAATATCACAGCAAAAGATTATTACCGACATCACTGATGAGGATTGGCAGGAGATGATAGGCACAAACCTTACGGGTGTCTTTAACACCTGCCGTGAAGCCTCAAAATATATGGTGCGTCAGAAAAGCGGAAGCATTGTGAACATCAGCTCCATGTGGGGCCAGGTGGGTGCTTCCTGCGAGGTGCATTACAGCGCCTCCAAGGCGGGAGTTATCGGACTTACCAAGGCTCTTGCAAAGGAGCTTGCACCCTCCGGCATAAGAGTAAACTGCGTTTGTCCCGGGGTTGTCATGACTGATATGATGAAGGACTTTTCCGAGGAAACCCTGCAGGCGCTTCGTGAGGAAACTCCTCTTATGAAGCTTGGAAGTCCCAAGAATATTGCCGACGCGGTGAGTTTTCTCTGTTCTGACAGGGCTGAATTTATCACCGGTCAGGTGTTGGGTGTCAACGGCGGTTTTGTGATTTAGGATAAGGATTTTTGAAAGGTAGTGAAAGTTTATGAAGAAAGCTGCAAATGCTTTTTGGGTTATCTCTGCTCTGTTTTTGGCGGCAGGTGCTCTTTGGGGAGTTTTTTCAGGTCTTTCGGCGGTTATGAGCAGCGACACCGTCTGCGGAGTTTCCCTTATGATTTTCGGTGTCATAAGCCTTTTGGCGTATTTCACCCTGGGGGTTAAGTCCCGAGGTGCAGGCTGGCTTTTGTTTGATTCCGCAATTTCTTTCTCAGTGGGACTTGCCTTCGTATTCTCATATGTGGATGCGGTGCTTTTCAATGTGAGCCTTGTGTACATACTGGGACTTTGGCTTCTCCTTTTGGGAGTTTCGCAGATTGCGAGAACATCTATGTTTTCCGGTGCCGCAAAGACCATGGGAACTATCTCCGGAGTATTGGGTGCGTTAGGGGGAATTTCGCTTTTTGTAAAGCCTGTCTCCGATTTTCTCCTTATCTCCGAAGCCATGAAGCTCTGCGGTTACAGCGTGACTTTCATGCTGATTATAGCCGCGGTTATGGTGCTTTGCAGACTGTTTTCAGCCGGCCGCAAAGGTTGATGCACATGCCTCAAAAGATTTGAATAAACAGCAAAAAATCAAGGCAGTGATGAATTTCATCACTGCCTTTGCTGTGCAGATAGTATTAAAACGGATTTATTCCTTGACCAATGACTTTACAATCTGACCGACATACATGGTATGATAAGGCTCGTTTTCGCCGTATTGGGGGAATACCGTATCCCCGTCATTTACAAACTCCTTGCCCATGGGCTGAGCGTAGAGCTTCTTGCAGATAAGCACCATTGAGGCTTCCTCGAAAGCGGGAACGCCGTCAATGAATGTGGGGGTAAAACCGGTTTCCCTGACCTTGTCAACATCGCGGCCTGAGTTTCTTCCGCAGTAGGTCAGCTCTTTTCTGTAGCCTTCGGGGAAAAAGCAGAGAGAAAAATAATCCTCTCTTTCGGTAAACTCAAAGGTGTAGCGTGAGGGTCTTATAAAGGTAAATGCCACATTCTTGTTCCAAAGCACACCCATACCGCCCCAAGAGGCAGTCATTGTGTTGAACTTTTCACGATTTCCTGCGGTAATAAGCATCCAATCCCTGCCGATTTTCTCAAAGGGATTTGCGTCATAATTCGTGAGGTCGATTTCTCTGAAACTCATAATATATCTCCTAATCTGTCAGTATATTCCGCTTACAAAAACATCTCCGAAAGAGACATTTTCATAACCGCTTTCGGTGGCAACAACAAGTTCGCCCAAAGGGGAAATATCCTCGGCAATACCTTTTTTGAGAGGTGAGCCGAAGTGTACCTCTTTCCCTAAATTTATGCAAAGACTTTTGTATTTATCCCTTGCGTTTTCGTCAAGGGCAAAGCGGTGCTTTTCCAAGGTGTTTACCACCTTTTCGCAGACGCTTTTTGAAAGGCTTTCTATGTCATATTCCCTGCCTGTGAGTAGGGTAAGGGAGGTGGCTTTTTCCTTTATTTCCTCAGGAAAAATGCGGTTATTTGCGTTGATTCCGATGCCGATAACCGTAAAATCCGAAGCTCTCTCGCAGAGTATTCCGCAGAGTTTTTTTCCCTTGTGAACAAGGTCGTTGGGCCATTTTATTCTGAGGTTCTTATCCCCCAAAATATCATCTAACGCCTCAAAAACGCCCAAAGCACAGAGCAGTGTCAAAGAAGGGTTCGGGGGGCATTTAAGGGCAATGCTCACGGTGAGACTTTTGCCCTTTTCGGCTTCCCAATTTCTTTGAAGCCGTCCTCTGCCGTTTGTCTGAGATTTCGCCAAGACGGCGGTATCGGCGGCAATTTCTCCTGCCTTTATTTTTCTCTTAAGGTAGGAGTTGGTTGAGTCTATGTTTTCTAAAACTATAAAGTCAAAGGCTTTACTCATACAAGTCGTTTTTTAAGGTCAAACAAAGGTTTGCAGATTGCGGTACCCACTACTACATTGACAGCAATTTCAATAAGACCGTTTGTACCTGCAAAAAGTCCGAAAATGGTGAGCAGGTTGTTTGTGCCCACAAGCTCTAAAAGTGTGGAGCTGAAGCAGAGCCACATTGTAAAGAGGAAAAGCACGGTGTTTGTTACTGCAACGGCTCCGCCGCAAATGGGAATGGCAACCCAAAGTCTGCAGGTGCCGTCCTTGCTGATAAGCTTAAAGAGAAGGGCAGGGAGCAGTCCGCAGAGAAGTCGGGGCACAATGCACACAACCGCAGTCAAAAAGGGATTGACTGCCATGAGAGCAACACCGAAGGCATCCATGCCGAAGCAGGTGATGAAGCTTGAGATACCGAATACACCGCCGAGAATAAGTCCCGATTTCCAGCCTAAAACAACACTTCCTACTGCAACCGGCAGGGTGAGAAGCGTAAGCTTTAAGGGACCTACGGGGATGTAGCCGATGGGTGTGAAGGTCATGAGAATAATCAATGTCGCAAGGAATGCGGTCATTGTAAGCTCAATAACCTTGGGGTTGACGGTCGAACGTTTTGTCATAAAAATTCCTCCTGCTGTCTCCTAATTCAAAGATTAGTGAGACGCAAATTTATTTAGACTCCCAAAGGGAGACTATTGACTGTTCTTATCGTATATTATTTTTAGTCCCTGAAGCATAAGGTCGTCCCTGAGGATGATTTTGTGGCGGCAGGAGGGGACAATATCCTGTGCTATTCCGCCTGTGGCGATAACCGTACATTCCTCGCCCAGCTCCTCGTTGATTCTGTCAATCATGCCGTCAAGCATACAGGCACTGCCCAGAACAACTCCCGAGCGAATACACTCGTCAGTACTCCTGCCGATAACACTCTTGGGTGCTTCAAATGAGGAAGAGGGCAAAAGGGCGCACTTGTCGGAGAGAGCATTCATGGAAATACCTACACCGGGGGCGATAGCACCGCCTACCATAGCACCCGACCTGTCAAGTACAATGATGGTGGTAGCTGTGCCGAGACTCACAACAACAGAGGGAGCGCCGTAGAGGGACAGAGCCGCAACACAGCCCGTCACAAGGTCTGCACCTGTTGAGGCAGGATTGTCGATTTTGATATTGAGACCTGTCTTGATTCCGGGACCTACAACCAAGGGGGTGATACCCATGGTGGTTCCCACCGCCTCTTTTACCGTTCGGAGCACCGAGGGTACAACACTGCTGATGATACAGCCGTCAACATCCTTTTTGGTGAAGCCGTAAACATTAAAGACAGAGTAGATTTCTCCTGCAAATTCGTCTGCGGTTTTGGTGCGGTCCGAGGAAACCCGGGCGAGCATAACAAGGTCGTCCTTTTTGAAAAGGCCGAATTTTATGTTAGTGTTGCCGATATCAATAACAAGAAGCATATTTTCACCCTCTCGGAAGATTGAGTACATAGTTATTATATGCACAAAATCCGGGTTTTGCAAGGTTTTACGCCTTATTCGGTCAGGGATAATAATTCCTTGTGGGAAAACCCGGCATTTTTTGAGAGATTTTACAAAATTTTGAAATTGCTATCTTTTTTTCGATAGAGAAAAATAGAATTTCTATTCTGTGGTAACATAATACCAAGAATGTATGCAAAGGGGAATTTGCTATGGATAAAGCAGAAAAGCGCGCTCTTAAAATCTGTGCCGCAAAGGCAAGATTAGGCGCAATAATCGGCACATTTAACGCTAAATCGGGTCATCCCGGCGGCTCTCTCAGTGCTGCCGACATCATGACTTATCTCTATTTTAAGGAGATGAATGTAGACCCTCAGAACCCCAAAAAGGCAGACAGAGACCGCTTCGTTCTCTCAAAAGGTCACTGCTGTCCCTCTCTTTACGCAATTTTGGCTCAGAAAGGCTACTTTGATTGGGAGGAACTCACAAAGCTTCGCCATGTAGGTGCGATGCTTCAGGGACATCCCGACATGAAGGGCACTCCCGGTATCGACATGAGCACAGGCTCTCTCGGTCAGGGTGTTTCCGCCGCTTGCGGTATGGCACTTGCAGGTAAAATAGATAATCTCGATTATCGCGTATATGCACTTCTCGGTGACGGTGAGTGTGAGGAAGGTCAGGTTTGGGAGGCGGCAATGTTCGCTGCTCACAATAAGCTTGATAATCTTGTTATCATCGTTGACCAGAACGGTCTGCAGATTGACGGACCGGTTTCTGAGGTTTGCGGTATCGAGCCTCTTGATAAAAAGTTCGAAAGCTTCGGCTTCAATGTTGTTAAAATCAACGGCCATTGCTTCGATGAAATCGAATCGGCGTTTGAAAACGCAAAGGCCACCAAAGGTCAGCCCACCGCTATCCTTGCAAAGACAGTCAAGGGCAAGGGTGTAAGCTTTATGGAGAATCAGGTTGACTGGCACGGCAAGGGCCCCAATAAAGAAGAATATGAAAATGCCTGCGCAGAACTTCAGGCAGTTATTGACGGATTGGAGGCAGAGTAAAGTGGCAGAAGTAGTAACAAAGGCAACTCGCGAGAGCTTCGGTATGGCTCTCTGTGAGCTTGCAAAAGAGAATGACAAAATCGTAGTTATGGATGCCGACCTTGCAGGTGCAACCAAGACTTCCATTTTTAAGAAAGAGTTTCCCGAGAGATTTTTCGACTGCGGTATTGCAGAGGGCAACATGATGTGTATTGCCTCAGGTCTTGCCACCTGCGGCAAGATTCCCGTTGCGGCTTCCTTTGCGATGTTTGCAACCGGCAGAGCCTTCGAGCAGATTCGTAACTCCGTAGGCTATCCTGCTCTCAATGTTAAGATTGCAGGCAGTCACGCAGGTATCTCTACGGGTGAAGACGGTGCAACTCACCAGTGTTTGGAGGATGTGGCTCTGATGCGTACTATCCCCGGTATGACAGTCATCTGTCCTGCCGACCACTATGAGATGATGGCGGCTACAAAGGCTGCTATTGAGCATGTCGGCCCTGTTTATATCCGCTTGGGCAGACTTGCCATAGATTCCTTCAATGACCCCGAAAACTATAAGTTCGAGCTTGGCAAGGGCATTACTCTCCATGAGGGTAACGAGATTACAGTCATTGCTACCGGTCTTGTTGTAAACGAAGCAAGAAAGGCTGTGGAGGAGCTGGAAGCAGAGGGTAAGAGTGTTCGCCTTATCAACATCCACACCATCAAGCCTATCGACCGTGAGATTATCCTCAAAGCCGCCAAGGAAACCGGCAGAATTATCACTGTTGAGGAACACAATGTTATCGGCGGCCTCGGTGATGCTGTTTGCGATGTTGTTTCCTCCGAGTGCCCCGTTCCTGTTCGCAAGGTGGGTGTTTACGACCGCTACGGATATTCGGGCCCTGCCTGGGAGCTTCTTGAGAAGTTCGGTCTCACCGCTTCTGGTATTAAGAAGGTTATCCTGGAAGAACTGGAAAAATAATATTTTCAAAATTTGCCTCTCACAATTTTTGTGGGAGGCTTTTTGCAAAATTTTCAAATAGATTAGGTACAAAAAGCTCAAATACTATATCCGAGAGGAGATGTAGTATGACACAATTGAGCAGATACAATTTTGCGGACGAAATAGAACTTTCGGATGTGGCCGCGGTAGTTTTCACGGCGCCTTGGTGTTCCTTTTGCAAGAGTATGGAGAAAGTTTGCGAAGAGGTGGAAAAGCTCTGCCCGCAGGTGAGCTTTTTCAAGGTTGACATCGACGAAAATCCCGAATTATCGGAGAAATATGAGGTCAGGAGCGTGCCTTCAACCGTTTTTTTCAAAGGTAAGGATATGAGGGGACGCAAAACCGGACTTATGAGCAAAAAGGAGCTTTATGACAGCGTTTCGGCTGTGTCGGAAGAAAAAACATCTGTGATATGAGAAAACCCGACCTGACAAACAGGTCGGGTTGTTTTATACGCAGTACAGGTTTGTGTCCCAAAAGGGAATGTAGGGATGATGCCTGAGATATATTTTGTAGTCGGGGTTCAGGCTGTGGATAAGGGGGATTAGGGTGCATAAATCCTCGGTGCGGTGATATGCTGCTACGGAAAGCTTCGGCTTCTTTTTTGCCAGCAGGTTTTTCATACCCAGAAGCGCCTCTTTTTCGGCACCCTCAACATCCATTTTCGCGTATGTGATTTGCGAGTCCTCCAAGATGTTGTCCACAGCAACCGCTTTGACGGTGTATTTTCCTTTGCCGTAAAGGGTGCTTTGCCGACCTCCGCTGCCGGAAAATTCAAACTCTCTGCCGTTTTCCCAAACGGCGTAGGGGAGGGCCTTTATATTCCCCTTGCCCTTTGCGTATTCACAAAGCTTTTCATAGGATTTTTTGTCGGGCTCAAGGGCGATGACACTCTCAAAGCCGCCGAAAACAGAGCGAATTTCCTCTATGGTGTCTCCTCTGTACGCACCTAAATCAAGTATATTTTCACGATTTGTGAGATTGAGAATCTCTTTGAGCGCCTTTTCCCGACTGCTTTCGCTTTGGAAAAGATAGGATAATTCTCCCGTATAACGAAACTTTATCATGTTGTCAAAGACATTTCGGCTTTCCTCATCAAAAAGAAGTCCTCGGACACGGCAGAGTTTGTCTGCGTTCTTCTCGGCATATTCTCTGTTAAAAATTGTATCTCCGAAAACAGGTACAGCGGGCATCAGGACTTTGTGGCATTTCGCAAGGCACCTGATACTGTCCGTAACCTCCTGCAGGGAACTTGCAAAGCAGAGAGCTATGATGAAATCCTCAAAAGTTTCCTCGATTTCTCTAAGGCTCATTACTTTGAAGCCTCTGAAACTGCGTTGCCTGACAAAGCCGTCCGAGGCCATAACACCGCTTGCCTTTATTCCCAACCTTTCAAATTCGTCAAGCACCTTATCTGCACCGTTTCCGGTGCCGTAAAGAACTATGGGTGTCTGGGAATTTTTGAATATTTCCCAAGAGGTTTCGCTTTTTAGCAGTTCATTTATCATAACACACTCCACAGTTTTATGGGTTACAGTTGTTGCAGGGCCTGTATCCGCTGTCGGCGGCCTCCTGCCGGCTGTCAAAGTACACCTTGTTCTTCTCTTTTGTACTTTCTACAGAGCTACAGTTTGTGCGGTGAAAAACCTTTGAGTTTTTGTTGCCTATGTAGGAATCTTCACTCACCCCGGCGTTTACAGTGGCGGTTTCCCCGCTTTGCTGTGAAGCTTTCGGAATTTCGGTTTTTGATGAGTCGGTACTCACCGAGATTTCCTCACCGTTTGCGGAAACCACAATATTGCCTGAAAGGTCTGTTCGGTAGCAGGGGATGTTAAGACCATCAAGATTTTTGACAGTTTCCTTATGGGGATGACCGTATTCGTTGTCCACTCCGCAGGAGATAATCGCCAAAGAGGGGTTTACCTCTTTTAGAAAGCTTAGGCAGGTGCTTGATGAACTGCCGTGATGACCGCATTTCAGCACATCGCTCCTCAGGTCGAAATCCGAGCGCAGAAGTTCTCTTTCCACAGTTTCCTCGGCGTCACCCGTCAGGAGAACGGAAGTCCCTTTGTAACTTACTTTGCATACAAGGGAGTAGTCGTTCATGTTTGAGTACAGGGAGTTTTTGCCGGGGGAAAGGACGGTGATGGTGGCCTCGCCCAAGGGGAAGCTGTCTCCCGAATTCGGAACAATATAGGTGAGCTGTTTTTCGTCCACAGCGTCAAGGGTGTACTCCCAAATTGCAGAGTCACTCTGCACTTCGGGGGAAACAAAAGCGTCAACCGTGAAGCTTTTGATTACATTTCCCAGACCGCCGCAGTGGTCGGAGTGGGGATGGGTGGAAAACACATAGTTCAGTTTTTTCACGCCTGTTTTGTTAAGGTATGAAATGACGGTTTCGCTTTGTGGATATTCTCCTGCGTCCACAAGGGCGTATTCGCCTTTTGATTCAAGGAGTATGCTGTCCCCTTGCCCCACATCTATGAAGTGTGCGTTAAGTCCTGCGCCATCAAGGCTTCCCACCGTGACAGCAGGAGCTTCGGTAGTGGTGAAGTCTTCTATTGTGCAGCCCCAAAGCCCCAAAACGCAGAGGGCGATTAACAGAAGGGAGATTATTCGTTTCATAATTGCCTCTCAAATAAAAAATTCTGTCTTAATTATACACTACCGTTTCGAATAATTCAATTTGTTTTGTGGCAAAAAAATGTCTTATGATTTTATGATAGTAAATAAAAATAAGATAACAAGAGGAAATGTTTTGTTAAAAATTGCACCGAAAAGGGGTTTACAAATGTCAAAATATATGATATGATAACTGACAAGGATAATTTTTGACAATATATTTACGGTGATATTATGGCTAAAAATTACAGATATAAATATGAAATAGTTTCTGCCGATGATAATTTGCCCGGTAAGGTTTTTCTGTTTGACAAGCCCGGACAGGAGTGCTACACCAACAAGCATTGGCACAAAAACATCGAGATTGACTATGTCCTTAAGGGAGATTTGTGGGTCAATATCAACGGTGTTGACCTGACTGTTTCCGCAGGTGATTATGTTGTGGTAAACAATGATGATATTCACCAGACCTGCGGAAAGGACCCCGACAAAAATGTCAAGTACTTGGTTGTGCTTTACTCCTTTAATTTCATCAAGGCTTATTTCGAGGAATTTGAAGAATATGCCTTTGATATGGATATGGACAAGCTTGCAAAGACGGAGATTAAAGCACATCTTCAAAATATCGTAAAGACTATCGAAGAGGGCGGGGAGTTCACCGAGCTTAAGATTACTGCCGCCATGACCGAGATACTCATTCTTCTGTGCACACGCTGTAGGATTAAGAGTCAGAAAACCAGCCAGGAGCTTGACCACGAGGATTTGGAGTACGCCAAAAAAGCCATTGATTACATCAAGCTCAATTTCAAAGAGCGTATTACCTTGGGTGAGATTTCAAGGCATGTGGGGCTCACTCCTACATACTTCTCCCGTTATTTCAAGCAGAACACACGCAAGACCTTCAAGCAGTACCTAAATCTTATCCGTTTGGAGCATGCCCTCCGGGATATTCAGACAAGCGGGATATCGGAGACACGCGCGGCAGTTGAAAACGGATTCCCAAGTGTCAAGGCTTTTATTGCCACCTTCAAGAGCGTGTACAACTGCACACTCAGTGAGTATGTGAAGCAGTACCAGGATATTCCCTCAATTTCCGAGATAAGAAGAATATAAATTCATTCGAAAAATGCTATATATAAAATAAAGCGAGATTTTTGTATAAGGCAAATATGTTCGTCATAAGCAATAAGGTGCAGCACAAAAAGTGCTGCACCTTCTTTATGTCTATCAGCAGTACAGCGGTAATTTATCCGCCGTTTTTACTGTTTTTGCATCCTTAACGCTCAATTTATCGCAGTAAAGTCATGATTTCGTCTTCTCTAAGCACTTTACCCATAGCAACAACTTTTTCGTTGACAACAAGAGCCGGCATACTCATAACACCGTATTCCATTATTTTCTGCATATCGGTAACATATTCAACCTCTGCGGAAAGTCCCATGTCTTTTACTGCTTGCTTAACATTTTCATACAACATGTGGCAGGATTTACAGCCTGCGCCCAGTACCTTGACAGAGTAAATGCCGTTTTCCGCTTCGAAGCAATCGTTGCCGTTTTTTTCCAATTTACCTGTAGGACAGCCGCAGCAGCAAGCCGAGTCAGGTCTTTTTTCTTTCTGTTCTCTTTTCTTTCCGAAATTAAATAATGCCATAATGATAACCTCCTGAAATTATAAAATTAAATACTGAATTGCATTGAAAAAATAGCCTACAATAATGATACCGAGGGTACTTATTGCAATGAAAATGCCGAGAAGCTTTGGTTTTACAGCTTTTCTGAGCATAATCATTGAAGGCAGAGAAAGGGTAGTTACACCCATCATAAAAGATAAAACAACACCAAGCAAAGCGCCCTTTGCAAGTAAGGCCTCTGCAATCGGGATTGTCCCGAAAATATCTGCGTACATGGGCACACCTGCAACAGTCGCAAGAATTACCCCGAACGGGTTGCTGTTGCCAAGCACCTTAACTACTAAATCTTCGGGTATCCAGTTGTGAATAACTGCACCGATTCCTACGCCGATAAGGACATAGGGAGCAACTTTTTTCGCTGTTGAAGTTACCTGCCCCCAAGCATATTTAATACGGTCTTTGAAGTGCAACTCTTCCTGCGGAACATCTATGGAATGTCCGTTTCTGATAAATTCTTCTACTTGATTTTCAAGATGAAGCTTCTCAATCAGCGTACCGCCTAAAACCGCAATTACAAGACCGAGAATAACATATATTACTGCGACCTTCCAACCGAAAATGCTCATGAGCAAAACAAGACTGCCCAAATCTACCATGGGTGAGGAAATTAAAAAGGAAAATGTAACGCCAAGGGGCAAGCCTGCACTTGTAAAACCCATAAACAGCGGAATTGAGGAACAGGAACAGAAGGGTGTTACCGTGCCGAGCAAAGCGGCCAGGATGTTTGCTCCTATACCGTGAAATCTGCCAAGTATCTTTTTTGTTCGCTCGGGGGGAAAAAACGACTGAATATAGGAGATGATAAAAATCAATACACCGAGCAAAACCATAATTTTAATTGTATCGTAAATGAAAAACAGAACGCTGCCGCCAAGCTTTCCCGAGGTGTCCAAACCGCAGGCGTTAAGTACCGCTGATATAAGCCTGTTAAGCCAGCCCATGCCGAGAATTTCCTTTTGAAGAAAGTCCCAGACGCATATTAACGCTTCCATAAGAAGCTCCTTTCAATATTGATAAATCGAAATGTGCGGGTGCATTGCCGGATTATAAGACCCGGAAAAAACACGGTTTTTCCTTCATTCATAATCGGCAATAACTTCCATAAGTATGTCCGTCGCACTTTTTATCATCTTCGGACATACATCACCGAACAGACCTTTTTCCCTGATACATGCCATTTCTTCAGGAACCGTAAGGTCATATCCCAATAAGTCACGGCAAACAATAGAGCCGTTAACCTCTCTGAATCTTTTTGTGAAGTCAACTGCAATAGCATATGCACGGGACTTCTGGGCGTTATCGTCTGCAAGATAGTGCCCGTATTTGAGACCGAGAACCATCAGTGCCCCCGAAACGGCACCGCATATCTCACCGTTTCTTGCGCCTCCTCCGAATGATGTTCCAAGCATGAGTGCAAGTTTTTCATCCAGTCCGAAATCCGGTGCAAATGCCGTAAGCACAGCCTGTGAGCAGTTAAAGTTGTTTGAGAAAAGTTCTAATGCTTTTTCGGATTTAGTCATGATTGATTCCCCTCTTTTATTAATGAATCAAGATATTCTTTTGCTGTTTCAATTCCCTCTTCGCAGATGGAATAGTGCGTCCATTTTCCCTCTTTGCGTCCCGCAACCACACCGGAATCACACAGTATTTTCATGTGGTGCGACAGTGTGGGTTGGGTTACATTTATTTCCTCCAACAGCTTGCAGGCGCATTTTTCCCCTGAGCTCAGAAGTTCTATAATTTTAATGCGGTTTTCATCGCAAAAAGCCTTGAAAACTTTGGCTGTTTTTATTTCGTCCATCTCTTACAGTCACCTCCCATAGATGATTGTCTATATATTATACGCATCATATAGAAAAATGTCAATATGTTTTCGTACTTCGCCCCCGTTAACGCACTTTGCATCTCCTTTTTGCGTAAAAAAACAGGCTGTAAAAAACGAAAGTTTTTTACAGCCTCCTATTTGTATTTATTGTGCCGGGGTGTAGAAAGTGTCGATGATGATGTCGTAGAAGGCTTCCTCATCCACTACATACCGGGCGTATTCTCCCTCTGTGGTCACGGTGCCGGGGATTTTCTCAAACTCCAGCTCCGTTATTCCGTTTGTAACAACAGCCGTTGTGAAAGCGGTAATTTTTGAGGGGTTGAGGTTGGTGACCGAGTTGTCATTAACAATATTCAAAAGTTCAAGGGGAGTGGCAAGGTCCTTTTTCGTCATGGAGATTGCCTGTGAGGAAAAGGCCTTCAGGTAGTTGATTTGCCTGTCCATTCTGTTCACCGAGGACTCAAGCTCGTTGACATCACGCAGCCTCAGATATCTTTCGGCATTTTCGCCGTAGAGGGTTAAGGTTTCACCCGGATAGTGTATAACACCGTTTGCGTCGGTGAATGTGTCGTCAAAGAGGGTTACGGTGACACCGCCTACAGCATCGTTTATGTCGGCAATAGCGGACAAATCCATGGAAAAGTAGGACTGAATGGGCAGACCGTAAAACAGTCGCTGGGTGGCGGTTACTGTGTTGCGGCAGCTTGTCTGTTTGCCGTCGCCGTAGGCGTATGCCAGGCAGAGCTGCATTTTTTCGGTACCTACATAGTGGCCCTCAGGGTCGTAGACGCCGATATCGGTGACAATATCACGGGAGATAGCGATAACATCGGTTTCCCCTGTTTGTGTGTTGAGGGCAACAAGGTAGAGTGCGTCGGCCTGACCGCCTGTACCTACGGTGTTGTTGTCGATGCCAAGCTCCGTCTTGTCAATGCCCATGCAAAGTATGGAGGTGATGTCCTCGTTAAAGATATAGGTTTTTCCTTTGTAGTTGACGGTTTTGCCGCCGCCTGTGATATCTACACCCTCTATGGAGGGGCCCGAAATATTAAGTTCTTCGTAGTTTGTAAGCTGTTTGTTGCCGTTCACGGTCAGCACGCCCAGGACGAGACCTGCTGTAGCAAGAAGCACAAGAACGGCACACAGCAAAAGAGCGATAACAGTTATTACCCTTTGCTTTGCTGACATCTCTTTCCATTTTTTCTTCGGAGATGCGTGGTATCTGAAGTGCTGCTCGGAATGGCTGGCAACAGGTGAGTCTGTATCGTCGCTGTTTTGGGTTTGACTTTTGTTTTCAGACACATGAGTGCTGTGTCTGTGCGTTGATTTTTTGCGGTAACGGACAAAGATGTAGTCGTCTGCGTCATCGTGTTCGGTGGGCATAACGGCGGTTTTGAAGTCCCGGTCCTTCTCTTTGCGTGTCATGGAGGGGACAGCTACATCACCGGGTTTTTCCCCGAAGAAAACGGTTTCTCTTGCAACGGGTTTTTCACTTGAGTCCGAATTTTCCGAAGAATTGTCCTCAGAAATAGATGTGTCCTCGTAAATCTCCTCGATTGCTTCTTCGCTTCTCAGGGGATTTCCGTCAAAATTTTCGTTGTTAGTTGGTTCGTTGGTCATCGGTAAGCACCCCCTGTACTAAATATCGTAGGTTTGAGTTGTAGTTTGTGCAGGTGCTGAGCACCAGGATGCAGTCATCGGTTGTGAGAGTGACGCCCTCCCTGACATTTGCATTGAGCGAATGGGGATTGAGGCAGTCATTGAGATAGGATTCGAAAATCGACTTGTCGGCAAAGTCAAAGGAGTTGAGAATGTGGCGGTCATCATATTCAAAAGCGGCAAAAATCTTGTAGGTGAAGATGTGTCCGTCGGTATAGATGTACATAGTGTCATGCTCCTTGAAAAAATCCTCATCGGAAAACTTGTGAAGATCCGCAAACATAGAGCCGTTGAGCATATTATGGCCGTAAAGAACAGTCACAGGGTCCCTGAAATACTTTGAGTTGTGACGCTGAGAGTAGATGGTGCCGGCGAACTCATAGTTGCCCAGGTAGTTGTGATGCAGATAGTAATTGTCGTCCTCGTTGGAGCTTTGAGCAACAGGGTAATTGATGTTTGTGTCGGGGATTTCAATCCAAGCGTAAAGGTCGGAATTGAGACTGCGAAGCTCCTGAAAGTCTATTGGATTTTGCACCAGCACACCGATTTCGTCGGTGGCGGTAGTGGCAGGTACTGTGGCTTCGGGCTTAACCTGTGAGTAGTCCGTGGGGTTCAGGTTCCCCGTGCAGGTGCATGCGGATATAGATAAGACCGTGAGCACGCAGAGTACTGTGGAAATTAAAGCAGCTATTTTAGTTTTGAGTGATGTATTCATGTTGTTCACCGAATTATGATAATATACGATTATATTATATATCTAAGTAGTCTCAATGTCAATTTTAGTAAAACCAAATATGCAAATATGCAAAAGAAAAAGCTCCGAAAAAATCGGAGCTTTATGCGTTAAGTGATATAAACTCTATTAACCCTGCTGCTTTTTCTTGAGAGTAACAGCAACAGCAAATACAGCTGTGAGTGCAACTACGGAAGAAACAACTGCCAAGGTGGAGTAGCCTGTTGTGGGAGACTGCTCGCCGCCGTCTGCGGGGAGAGAAGGCTTCTCTGTGGGAGTGGTAACATCCTCGCCCTCTTTTACAAAGTGAGCGTAAATGAGGAGGCTTTCGTCACCCTGAGGCTCGATAACCATAATGGGATCGGTGACTTTACCGGAAATGATTGTGTGCTGACCGGTGATGAACTCCCAATGGGAGAACTTGTAGCCGGGCTTTGGGTTAGCGGTAATGGTAACCTGCTTGCCTGAGTCAATCTCGATGTAGCCTTCTGCGTCGGAATCGGCCTCGCCGGCGTTTCCGGGATTGGGCACAACATCAACGGCAATGAAACCCTCGGGGATTGTGGGTGACGGGCTCTTCGCAGCGGATACGGAAACTGCACCGCAAACGAGAAGAGCAAGAACGACCATAAGTGAAAGAACTTTTTTCATTTGTATCTTCTCCTAAATATAAAATATTATAACATTACATTTTAAGTATATATAGTATAGCACCCTGTTTTCAAAAAGTAAAGAGTTTTTTGAAGGAATTTTCTCGGTGCGACATATTGGGAGTTGAAAAAGAACACCGCCTGTGTTAAAATAACAAGGTAAAGCGGAAAGGAGGAATAGTATGGCTCAGGTTGTATCCTATGAAGAGCTTGTGCGAAGAGGTCATCTGATTGTGCAGCCCAACGGCTGGAGCATGTGGCCCATGATACAAAACGGCAGGGATACTGTACTTATTGAGCCTAAAGACGGCAGATGTAAAAAGTACGATATTCCTCTTTATAAGGACAAGGCAGGCAGATATATTGTCCACCGTATAATCAAGGTTACGGACGAGGGTTATGTGATTTGCGGCGACGGAGTTTACTATCGGGAGTATGATGTCACCGACGAAAATATCATCGGTGTGGTCAAGGGCTTTTACCGCAAGGAAAAGTTTATTTCCGTGGAGAACAAAGGGTACAAGCTGTACTCAAGAATTTGGGTTCGGCTGATATTCATGAGAAAACCCATAATAATACTCAGCCATAAGTTGAGAGGACTGAAACATGCAGTAAGAAGCATAGCTTCCAAAGTGTTTCGCAAAGATAAGATAAAATAAACACAAAATATCCATAAATTTCGATGCCGGCAGAATTTATCTGCCGGCGTTTCCATTATACACAAAATTTTGAACAATCATAAGGCAAAAGTGTGCCAAAAAAACAATATAATACCATATAAAATGGGATGCCGAAAAATTTTGAGTTTGATAAAATGATATTGGATTTTTTGATTTTAGCGAGGGAGTATCCCTCAAAGTTAAGGAGACACTTCTTATGAAAAAATTATTTAGCGTAGTAATTGTGCTGTGTTTGCTGATTTCAACCTGTGCTGTGGCCGTAAGCGGTGCACAGGTTGAGACCGTAGAATCGGGCGCACAGACAGACCTTGTGGCGGTAGGCAAGGATTACGGCCTTATGGATAATATCCAGGACGGCAATATTTTGCACTGCTTCTGCTGGAAACACACAGACATCACCGCAATGCTTCCTCAAATTGCCGAGGCAGGCTTTACCTCCGTTCAGGTTTCGCCCCCTCAGTCAACAGCAGGTACAGAGGCATCAGGTACAGGTAATATGAAGTTTATGCTCAACGGCGCAGTAACACTCGGCACATATAACGGTGCTAACGTAGAAATTACTCAGCAGGCTGGCGAAGAGAACGAGTACATCTTCGGCGGCAGAGTTGAGGATATCGAGAGATTAAAGCGTGAGGGTTACAGCTCAAGATATATCTACGATACTAACCCTGAAATCAAGAGAGTTATCTACGCTCTTGTTGACGGCACCTTCAACGGTAACGGCGCACAGGGCGAGGGCAGCTTCAGAGAGCTTTACCACGCACTTCTTGACGGTACACACTGGCATCAGGCTGACCACTACTTCCTGCTGTTCGACCTTCCGTCATATGTTGAAACAAAAATCTGAGCAAACGCTGACTATTCAGACAGAATTGCTTTTGGTACAAATTGCCTCAAGAACACAGCAAACGCAGGAATGTTCAGCTCAGACAGAACAATCCTTCAGTACGCTAAAGAGCTGTGGAAGGTTAAATAACTTTTTCGGATCATTTTAGTTTCCTAAATATATGATAAGCAACGTCAGTCTAAACGGCTGCCGTTGTTTTTTGAGAATACACTATGAAATATGTCAAAGCAAGTTAATGTTTGGTTACTATATGGTTCACAATATGTTATGTATGCACAAATAATGAAAACTTAGTTTGTCTGCTCCGTCAATAGAGTTATACCGCTTTATGTGTTATACTATATTTTATTGAAAAATTTTTAGGAGGAAATTAACTATGAAAAAAC
>JAUNJO010000014.1:0-8501 GCA_030533225.1 Eubacteriales bacterium | reverse complement strand
ATTTCTTGCCTGCCTTCTTGTCGTGGCAATGCTTATGACAACACTCTGCATTGCACCGCTTAACGCAAGTTCGGCAGACGAGGAAACACCTGTATTCACATCAGGTGACTATCAGTATTCTCTGCTTGACGACGGCTCTGCCGAAATCACAAAGTACAACGGCAATGCAACAGAGCTTGTTATCCCGACAGAGCTTGACGGCAAAAAGGTAACAAGCATAGGTGAGTTTTCTTTTGAAAATTGTAAGTCTATAACCAGCCTTACAATTCCGTCAAATATTAAAACAGTCGGCAATAACGCTTTCAGATATTGTGAAAAATTAAAAAATCTCACATTATCAGAGGGTGTAACAGCAATAAATATGGGTGCTTTTTCAAATTGCGCAGGTATTGAAGCTGTTACGATACCAGACAGCGTTACAACTCTCGGCAATAACGCATTTCATAATTGCACGGCTCTTAAAAGCGTAAAGCTATCAAACAATATTGAGACAATCGGCGATTTAGCCTTTGCTTCCTGCGAGAAATTGTCTTCTGTTGATTTTCCTGCAAGCGTAAAGACTATCGGTCAGGGCGCATTTACACACTGTAACAGCCTTACAAGTGTAACAATTCCCGGAACAGTGGAAACAATTAGCGGTACAGCGTTTAGCAACTGTCTTAACCTTTCAAATGTGACTATTGAAGAGGGTGTTAAGCTTATTGACGGATTTGCCTTTGTTTCTGACAAAAAGCTCCTCTCAGTAGTTGTTCCGGATTCTGTAGAAACAATAGAATACAGAGCCTTTGGTTACTGGCATAATGACGAGAACCGAAACTACTACCTTGTAGACGGCTTTGTTCTTAAAGGTTACGCAGGCTCTGCTGCCGAAGCATACGCTACAGAATACGGCGTAAAATTTGAAAGTGTTGGTGATTCAATACTTACTCCGCCTACAACAGCCGGTCCTACAGAGCCTACCACTGCCCCTGAACCGGGAACAGTAAACACAGTATATTTCAAGAATACAGCTAACTATACTAATCCTTATGCATATTATTGGAGCAGTGCTACAAACAGCGGTCCTAACGCTTGGCCGGGCGTAGCTATGACAAAAGTGACAGACGATGTCTACAAGATAGATGTGCCTGTTGAATATGATATGATTTTATTCAGCGACAACGGTCAAAATAAGACATTAGACCAAAATATGGGCGCAAACAATCAGATTTTTGACGGCGAGTGGAAGGATTACGCAGACGCATCTACAGAACCGACAACAGAGGCTGTAGAGGAAACAACAGCACCTGTTACAACAGAGCCACAGGAAACAGAGCCGACAGAGGCTACAACAAATGCATCAGAACCTACTACAGAAGCTACAGAGCCTTCAACAGCTCCTGCTGACGAGCTGTCAGACAAGCTGTACGGTGATGTAAACGGTGACGGCAAGGTAAATGTTAAGGACGCAACTGATATTCAAAGAGCAGCGGCTTCGATTATCACACTGAACGGCCTGCAAAATACAGTTGCAGATGTAAACAAGGACGGCAATGTAAACATCAAGGACGCAACAGATATTCAGAAATTTGCGGCAAGCCTGACAGTTGCAAACGTAGGCAAGAGAGTTCCTACAGCACTTTTACCGAAAGAGGTATAAGAAATCCAACCTTTGAGGTTGAGCTGTGAATAGATAATTTCATATAAAACAAAGCCGAGGTGAACAAGCATCTCGGCTTTTGTGATGTATTTGTAGTTTGATTATTGCAGAATAACGGAGGATATGCTATACTGGTGCTGTAAAGAGGATTTAATAACTATGGTTACTGCATATTTTCCTACAACCGATAAATTTGAAAAAGACTTAGAAACACGAAAGGAGAATCGATAATGAATAGCTGTTATGCTTGTAACGGCGAATTAAAGCCGAGTAAAACCACACATTTTGTGGATTTAAAGACTTGTATTGTTACTGTAAAAAATGTACCTTGTTTAGAGTGCGGAAGTTGCGGCAGTTAACCACTTCAGAAACGCAATGGACGGACAAAGAGAGTATATTGCAACAGGCTCAAACTGTACGGTAGTTTGCCGTGAGCAGGGCGCTGTAATTGTTGCCGGCTCAGGCTCAAATTTCAGCGTTTCCGTTCCCAACGAAGGCTCACTGGTTAAGCCCGGTACATACACAGACGAGATAACCGGCGCAAAATGGACTGTAACCTCTTCTACCATTTCCGGTCAGATCGGCTCTTCGGGTATTGCAGTTATATATAATCCCACCACCGAGCCTTCTGTTTCCGTTTCTCAGAGGGGCGGTAATTTTAAGACCGACACACTAACACTTACTCTTGAACTCTACAATGCTACCTCCGGTACTTACTCCGTAAACGGCGGTACTGCGCAGACTTTCACCGGTACAAAGACAATTACTATAGGCGAGGGTGTGGCTGTAGGCTCCTCTGTAACTCTCAAGGTTACTGCAACCGACGGTAAAACCACCACTACAGAGACATATACTTTCACCAAGGTTGACCCTAAAGCTTCGGGCATTTATTTTGACAACAACTCTAAGGGTTGGAGTGAGGTTTTATGCTATATCTATAATGACGGGGACGAATATGCTGCCTGGCCGGGAACCAAGATGACAAACGAGGGCAACGGCATCTACTTTATGGAGGTTCCCAAAGGCTTCGAGCAGAGTTATGTGATTTTTGCCGACGGAAAGGGCAACCAGACTCCCGGCGCTCAGGAGCAGGGATATTCCTACAGCGGAACTCCCATGATTTACAGTAACAACACATGGGAGGAGTACTATAATACAACTCCCACAATTCCAACAACTCCCACAATTCCCACAACCCCCGATCCCACCGAGGCTGTAACAACCCCGACAAATCCCACAACTCCCGCGGATAAGGTGCTCCTGGGCGACACAGACCTTTCGGGAAAAATTAACATAAAGGACGCAACCTTGATTCAGAGCTTTTCAGCTTCTCTTACAAGCCTCAGCGACAGGGCGAAAACCGCGGCGAATGTTGACGGCAACAAGGCTGTCAATGTGAAGGACGCAACAGCCATCCAAAAGTATTTGGCTTCCATAAAAGTTGATTATCCCATAGGAAGCTATGTGGACACATCCGGCGGTGTAGTTACAGAGCCTACCGAAGCCCCTGTGGTAACAGAACCTACTACCCTTGCAACAGAGCCTACAACCACTGCCCAGAGCAACACCGAGGGCAAGATTTGTATCAAGTTCATCGACAGCGGAAACTGGGGCTATGTTAAGGCAGTGTGCTGGAAGAATTCAAGCAGTCAGCAGAGGGACGAGTACACAATGAACTCCGTAGGCGGCAATGTTTACGAGGTTTATGTCCCTGAAGGCTACGATAAGATTTACTTCACAAACGGCAACCAGTGGTGTCAGGACCAGAATTTCCCTGAAAACGGCGGAACTTTTGACTACTACACAGGCTGGAAATAACTATTCACTTGGAGCTGTGACAAATTTGTCACGGCTCCTGTTGATTTTTTGGGGAAACTTGGGTATAATAACAACGGTAATTTTCAGAAAACAGAGATGATATTTATGTTTGAAATCAAAAAGCTCAAAGGCAACACCTACTACATTCCCATGCCCACAAATATCGGTATTTACCGGCTTGATGAAAAGAGGGTAATCGTTATTGACACAGGCATTAACGAGAAGTCAGCAGGCAGGATTATCTCTCTTGTACAGTCCCGGGGCTGGGAGATTGAAGCGGTGATTCTCACCCATGCCCACACCGACCACGCAGGAGGCGCGAAGTGTATTTTTGAGCAGACGGGCGCCAAGGTTTACGCAAGCGAAGTGGAGAGAATCTTCGTAGAGAATCCCGATTTGGAGCCTGCTCTTGTGTACGGCGCTTTTCCCTGCCGGGATTTCAGGGTGCGATTCATGAACACTCCCCCTTGCAGAACATACGACATAAGAGAATTTGATGTGCCAAAGGGTATGGAGTTTTTCTCACTTCCGGGACACTTTGCGGATATGATGGGTGTGAAAACCCCCGATGATGTCTACTTTGTTGCGGACGCCGTAAACTCCGAAAAAACTCTGGAGAACGCAAAAATCTGCTACACCTTTAACATTGAAACTCAGTATGAAACTCTGGAGTGGATAAAGTGCTTAGACGGTAAACTCTGTGTACCCTCACATGCCGAGCCTACAACCGAGATAGCAAAACTTGCCCGGGCAAATAAGGAAAATCTCGACGGACTTTGTGAGTATATGCTGGATTTATTGGATTCCCCCAAGACACTTGAAGATTTGGTGCAGAAAATGTCTTTTGACTTTGATTTTGCGGATACCTACATGCAGTATGTTATGGCTTGTGCCGGGGTGAGAACCCTGCTTACCTGTCTGCGTCACCGGGGCAAAGTCAATTACAGCTTCAAAGACAAGCTCATGTATTGGGAAAAGGCTTGACGGCATAAGAATCATGTGTTATACTGATTGGGCTTCGAAAGTTACGAAGTCCGATATATGTGGGTGTAGCTCAGCTGGTTAGAGTACTTGCTTGACATGCAAGGGGTCGATGGTTCAAGTCCATTCATCCACACCACGAAAAAAACCTCTTTTGTCCGATTGGCAAAAGAGGTTTTTTTCGAACGAAGTGTTCCGCTTTTGCGGAATGTGAAGTATGCTTCGCAAGTGAAGCGCACTTCGTGCGTGAAGTGTGCCTTCGGCACGATAGGAGGCGGAACACTTCACTTCACATTGTGCGTAAGCACGATACTTCACGGCGGCAGCGCCGCTGCTTCACCCGGCGTAGCCGGACTTCACTGATTATTGAAAAAGAAAACTTCCTATAGTATAATAGTTGTGAAATTGGAGGTGTAAATATGTCCGATAGCAAATTAAGAACACAATCCATGGATTTTGCTGTCTGCACAAGTATTCGTGTAATGCTTATCGCCTCTATCAACACAGCAAAGGAGAATCAGCGATTAGAATCATCATCGGAGCCGGGAAAACATCCTATGACGGATGGGTCAGCACACAGGAAACGGAACTGAATCTTTTGTCCGATTGGCAAAAGAGGTTTTTTTCGAACGAAGTGTTCCGCTTTTGCGGAATGTGAAGTATGCTTCGCAAGTGAAGCGCACTTCGTGCGTGAAGTGTGCCTTCGGCACGATAGGAGGCGGAACACTTCACTTCACATTGTGCGTAAGCACGATACTTCACGGCGGCAGCGCCGCTGCTTCACCCGGCGTAGCCGGACTTCACTGATTATTGAAAAAGAAAACTTCCTATAGTATAATAGTTGTGAAATTGGAGGTGTAAATATGTCCGATAGCAAATTAAGAACACAATCCATGGATTTTGCTGTATCTATCATCAGCCTTGTAAAACAATTGAAAGGACAGCGTGAATCCATTATCTCCAATCAAATCGGCAGAAGTGGTACTTCTATAGGAGCAAATATCCGTGAGGCGCAGTATGCCCACGGCAAAGCAGATTTTATAGCGAAACTTCAAATTGCTCTCAAGGAAGCAAATGAAACAGGCTATTGGCTTGAATTGCTTTATAAAACAAATTATATCCCTGAATCAGAATATAAATCACTTGATTCCGCCTGCACAAGTATTCGTGTAATGCTTATCGCCTCTATCAACACAGCAAAGGAGAATCAGCGATTAGAATCATCATCGGAGCCGGGAAAACATCCTATGACGGATGGGTCAGCACACAGGAAACGGAACTGAATCTTTTGAACCGGGTGGATTTTGAACGGATGTTTTCCTCAGAAAGACCAGTGGCGTTCCTCGCGGAGCATGTTTGGGAACACATGACTTTTGAAGAAGGCTGTCAGGCAGCGAAAAATTGCTACGATTACCTTGAGGCCGGTGGATATATGCGTGTGGCAGTTCCTGATAAAAATTTCCGCAGCAAATGGTATCAGAATATGGTAAAGGTTGGCGGGAACGGAGACCCAAACCACCCGGCCTTCTCCCACAAAATTGTGTATGATTACAAAACCTTTACGCAGGTCTTTGTGCAGGCAGGATTTGAAGTGGAATTGCTGGAATGGTGTGACGAAGAGGGACGCTTCCACTACAAATACTGGAATGAAGCAGACGGAAAAATCGGCCGCTCCTTGCAATATGACACCCGGAACTCTGACGGGAAGCTGGGTATGGTATCCCTGATTATTGATGCAAAAAAACAAGGAATCATCCACCCTGAATGAGCAGGTTTACTTTTTGTGGTTTTTCCCTAATTACGCACGGGTTTTTCGAAGGAAGTGTTCCGCTTTTGCGGAATGTGAAGTATGCTTCGCAAGTGAAGCGCACTTCGTCCGTGAAGCGTATGTGGGCGTGTGTGATACACCTAACTTCACAAACCGGAATTTGAGGAGAAAACAAGATGAATTTTGACATGAAGAAATTAGAATGGACAAGAGAGCCTGATAGTTATGCTATCGCGGATAACAGAATAGAGATAACCACAAAACCGTTTACGGATTTATGGCAAAGAACTTATTATCATTTTAGGAATGACAATGCACCTGTATTGCAAATGCATACTGATGAGCGATTTTTTTCGTTTACTGTAAAAACGGAATTTGAAAGCAAACATAGATTTGACCAATGCGGTATTGTAATGTATCTTGACAGTGATAATTGGTTAAAAGGCTCAATAGAATATGAGAACGAAAAATTCCAGCATTTAGGCAGTGTAGTTACAAATAACGGTTATTCCGATTGGGCAACTACTGAAATCAGTGCTGACATAAAATCCATGTGGTATAGGTTTAGCCGAAGAGAAGATGATTATTGTATTGAATGTTCCGAGGATGGTATAACATTTAAGCAGATGAGAATTTGCCATATGCGGAACGGCGGTGATGAAATTCGTTTTGGAATTTATGCTTGCAGTCCGGAAGATTCTTCCTTTAAGGCAGTATTCACAAATATGGAGATAACAGAATGTAAATGGTTGGCACATGCCGGGCAAAAACCTGATTTGTGCTGACAGATTTGAGTTTGTATCAAATTAACAGCTTCCTGTTTACCGAGCGATTTGTACTTCGCTTTCGGTTAATCTTCGGTACGGTAAAACCTCTTTTGCCTATGTTGGCAAGAGAGGCTTTTTTGGTGCTTGAGAAATCAGCTTGAGGGTGGTATACTTTGTCTATGAAATCGGAAATGAGGGGATAAGAGTGAAAAAATATTTTCTGCCGCTTATTATATTGACTGTTTTTGAGATGGTAGCAGTTACGCTGTGGCTGACTCAAGGCAATCTGTTTTATCTGTTCAATTTCAGTTACATAGGAATATCAATCTCTTTGGGAATATTTCTGTATATCAGGAAATATAAGCATGCCCGCCGTGTGGCGCAGCTCTTGGTTGGATTATATATGCTGGTTTATTTAGGATTAATCTGCGGCGAAAATATGCAGATTGAGGGATTTTGGTACTATCTGTTTACCGGTGTATTTGAAGCCGCCACAATTCACTATGCGGTTGCAAAAATTTTCGGCCCGTTACTTTTCGGCAGAGGTTGGTGCGGCTATGCCTGCTGGACGGCAATGGTTCTTGATTTTCTCCCTTATAAAGTACCCAAAGCACCGAGAAAAAAGTTAGGGTGGATAAAGTATATCACCTTTGCAGTCTCGCTTATCTTCGTTTCGGCGCTGTTTCTTGCACATGTGGGAAACATTGAAAAAATCATGTTTTGGGCATTTATTGCAGGAAATGTTCTGTATTATGCCGTCGGCATAATATTAGCTTTTGCGCTTAAGGATAACCGAGCATTTTGCAAATATATTTGTCCGATTACAGTATTTTTGAAACCCATGAGTTATTTTTCCCTGTTACGGATTAAGTGTGATAAAAGCAAGTGTATCTCCTGCGGAAAATGCAAAAAAGTGTGTCCGATGGAGGTTGATGTCACGGATAATTCCCGAAAGCGTAAAAACGGCACAGAATGTATTTTTTGCTTTGAGTGTGTTAAAAACTGCCCAAAGGACGCGCTGTAAAATACGCTTATCGGGTAGGTTTTGCGGTGCAGCTTCGCTTATTTTACTTAAGTTCTGCTCCGTTTGACCGTTCTTTGGCAACAAAAAGCCTGAATTGTCTACTTGACAATTCGGGCTTTTTCTATGATATCTGTTTCGCTACGCTCCACTCCAAAGTTGACATAATCATTATATCTATTTTGACTTTATTTTTGCCTAAAATGGGTCACATCTATTTACAACGCAGAGCTTCACTGCATCGGAATATTTATTGATTAGAAAAACAGAATATGTCTGTGATAGATTTTGAGCAAATAAAAAACATCTTCAAATTCGAAGTCATCTCATAAAACAAGTCAAAAATCATAGCTGATTAAAAGGGATAATCAGATTATCCATTGAATTCTTCACCGGTGATCAAATAATGAATTGAAACATTAAAATAGTCGGAAAGCTTCAAAAGCATTTCCAGATTTGGACAGCGTAGCCCGTTCTCGTAGTATGAAATAGCTTCTCTGCTTATGT
>JAUNJO010000062.1 GCA_030533225.1 Eubacteriales bacterium | reverse complement strand
AATAGATTTCTACCAGATTCCAAAATCAATTTTGCGCATAACTCTTGACACTACCAGCCGGTAGAATACGGCGGCCATGTAGATTACAGTTCTGTGGAATTTGCCGACTGATGTGAGCGCCGTATAATTTGCAAAAGAAAAAGGTAGATACACAGCGGTTTCTGTGTGTCTACCTTTGTTTTTTTATTATACCCAACTGTGTAACTCAGCGTATGAAACCGTATTCATACTCAAAGGTTACAGTTCAAAATCCTCAGGCGAAAACTTTTCCACGGTCTTGAGGGGGGAAACTTTCCTCATTGTGGGATTATAACTGAACTTTGAACATCTGCCATTTTTGTTGACAGACTTTCTGTATTTGCAAAAGTTTTTTTCACCCTCTACAACGCAGTTTTGACAGTAGTCGCAGGAGTGGGGGATATTCTTTCCGAACAGCGGCTTCTTTTTTCCGAACATAAAAAACCTCCGAAACACAAATCATTACAATTAATATATCATAAATTAGGTTGCCTTGCAAGTAGAATTGGTATATAATCAAAATATACTGAATACGGAGTGAAACTATGAAGTTTAGTTCAAATACCATGACGCTAAACGGTACTGAAGTGCCTTTTCTCACACATAACCGTCTGAGCAAAATTCCCTTTATCAATCATGCCTTTTCCACTCGATTGGGAGGGGTTTCCGAGAATGAGTTTACCTCTATGAATCTTTCATTCGGCAGAGGTGACTGCGATGAAAATGTCACCGAAAACTATAAAAGATTCTGTAAATCGGCAGGGTTTGATTATGAATCCTTGGTAGCCTCGGCACAGGTGCACGAAACCGTAGTAAGAAGGGTTACGGAGAAAGACAGAGGAGTCGGAATATACAGGCCGAAGGATATGCTTTCCGTAGATGCTTTGATTACCGATTCCCTTAATGTCACCTTGGTTACCTATTATGCTGACTGTACCCCTGTATTTTTTGTGGACACAAAGCGAAAAGCCATTGGACTTGCTCACGCAGGCTGGCGTGGAACTGTGGGAAATATTGTGGGCGAAACGGTAAAGGCGATGAACAGAGAATTCGGCACAGAAGCCGATGATTTGGTGTGTGCCGTAGGTCCTGTAATCGGTGTCTGCTGTTACGAGGTGTCAAAAGACTGCGCTGATGAGTTTAGAAAACTCTTTTCCGAGGACTGCAAAGTCATTAATAAAGCGGATAAACCCGATAAATTCATGATTGACCTGTCACTTGCTAATTCTCTTTTGCTCCAAAGAGCAGGAGTAAATTCCGAAAATATTATAATCAGCGACCTTTGTACCAAGTGTAACAGTGACCTTTTGTGGTCTCACCGGGCAACACAGGGCAAACGCGGTACTATGTCTGCTTTTATGTGCCTGAAATAAACCGAAGCCGCTATCGTAAATGATAGCGGTTGTTCTTTATATATTTACTTTTCCGTCCTTTTCAAACCACACATTCGGCGCTTTGAAAACTTTGCCCGAAAGATAGGCAAGAGGGGAGCTTTCCTCAATATCTCTAAAGCTGAGTTTATAGGAATACAGTGCCTGACCGGTGTGGCCTTTTGCTTTGTAAGGTTTACCGCCATACTTGGTATCACCCAAAAGCGGAGTATGTATCATGGCCATATGGGCTCTTATTTGATGAGTTCTGCCTGTCACAAGCTCAACCTCAACAAGTGAGTACTTTCCGACTGAATCTAAAACCTCATATTTCGTGACGATTTCTTTTCCTTCTGACTTGCCTGTCTTGTCAACCGAAACCTTGTTTTTAACCTCGTCTTTCTGCAAAGTTCCTCGGAGCACACCTCTTAACTTTTGGGGTTTACCCTCAACGATGCAAAGGTACCTCTTCTCAATTTTTCTTTCCTTAATAATGCTGTTAAGTTCCTTCAAAGCTTCAGCGTTTTTAGCCGCAATAATAAGTCCGCCTGTGTTGCGGTCGAGCCGATTGGCAACAGCAGGTGAGAAAGAATTTTCGGCTTTGGGGTCATACTCACCTTTATCGTAAAGATAATGCTGTACTCTTGATACAAGTGAATCAAAGTGATAGGTTTTATCAGGATGTGCCAAAAGTCCCTCCGGTTTGTCAATTATCAGTATATTCTCGTCTTCGTACACAATGGGAAACTTTTTCGGAGCTTTCATAAACTCAAATTCATCGTATCTTGCCTCGAAAAACTCATCTTTGATGTAAAAGGTGAGAACATCCCCCTCCTGTAAGACATCGTCTATAGCACATTTTTTGCCGTTGAGCTTAATGTACTTTGTGCGGATATATCGGTACATAAGGGATTTAGGCATAGTCTTAAAGCGCTTTGAAAGGAACTTATCCAGGCGCTGATTGGCATCATTCTTATTTATTGTCAAAGTCCTCATGAGGACACCTCTTTTCGTAAATATTATACCAATACAAAATGCATATTACAACAGATAATTTTTAGCCATACAATGTCAACAAACATGGTATACTTTTTCTGTATAAAACAATGAAATAAATAATTTCGTTCAAGTTTTACTTTATTACCAAAAAAATCAGTGCTATTATTTACTTGAATAATTTTGACTCAAATGTCAGAAAAGAGGAGAAAAAATGAAAAAAACAAAACTAAGCGTAATAAGTATCTTTTTAGTACTTATGATGCTACTATCAACCTGTGCAGTAATGTTCACTGTAAATGCTGCAAAAGGTGAGACAATCTATTTTGAAAAGCCTGATGACTGGAATGACCCTGTCTATATCTATTGGTGGGAAGGCTCCGGCGCACCGAGCTGGCCCGGAAAAAAGCTCACTAATGTGGCAGGAAATATCTATTCTTTCACAGACACCAACGGCATCGGTAAATTCAATATTAACGATGGCGGATCAGATAATGTGTCCAATCCTCATCAGACCGTCAACCTCACTTGGCCGGGAAACGACAAACTCTGTGTAGTCGGTAAATCTGCAGGTGACAACTCCTACGGCAACGAGTGTTGGAACGCAAGTTGGACAGAGTTCTCAGGAGTAGGCCTCAGTGTATCAACCGACACCCCCGGCTGTGAGTTTATGGGACTTCTGAGTGTCACCCTGAAGGTTTCCGGAGCAAACGAGGGAACGTATACCCTGAACGGCTCCGCCCCAGTCACTTTCTTAAACGGTGAAACCTTAACTTTAGGCGAAAACGGCAAGGCAGGAGACATCTATAAACTTGAACTGTCTGCCACGGACGGTGCAGATACAGCCACAGCCGAATATACATATATTTTGGTTGATTCTCCCATCGGTGCTTCAATAGTGTATTTTGACAACTCTAAGTATGGCTGGGAAACCGTCTACTGCTATGCCTACGGCACAGTTGAAAACGCCGAGTGGCCCGGTCAGCTTATGTCCAAGGATGAAAAAACCGGATATTACTACATTACTTTCGATAATACCTTCAAGAATGAGAGTATCATCTTCACAAACGGACTTGAGAAAACCGATGAGGGATACGGAAAATATCCTGCACAGACAGGACTTCCCCTCAAAGTCGGCCAGTGTAAGCTTTTAACAGCAGGTAATGAGTGGGTAGACTACGGCAAGCCTGATTCTCAGCCATACGGCTTTGCTTACACCGCATCAGGCACAAAGTTCTCAACAGAGACCATTAATGTTGATATCGACCTGAAATCTGCTGTAAGCGGTACTTATTCTATCGACGGCGGTTCGGAGATTCCCTACACAGGCCGTACAACTATCACAGTAGGCGAGGGCAAAATCGGTAATTCCGACATTACTCTCACCCTGAAAGCAAAGAACGAAAAAGGTTTGGAAACAACAACTGTCTTAATTTTCAAAAAGACCTTTACAGCTTCCGAAACCACCGTCTCATCACCCTCTGACGGACACACAACCGAGGCTATAGGCGGATACTACGGCACAAATCCCGACCTGAAGCTTGGCTCATACAAGACAGGCATCACCGTAGACGGTAACCCCTCTGATTGGGATTCTTCAATGCTTATCGCTCAGGGTGTTGCAAACGATGACCCCAGAGTATATATGCCTTCTTCAATCCATGAGCGTGCAGTAGACGATTACGCCCTTTATGCCGCATGGGATGATGAAAACCTCTACTTTATGTGGGAGATGGCAAATACAAGTGCGATATTAGGCGGCAAGGACATCTTCTCTGCTCAAAAGCCCAACGGCTCCATTTGGAATCCCGGACTTCCCATGTATCTGCTCCTAAGCGTTGACCCCGAAAAACACGCCGACGGTAAGGCTCGCGAGCTTGACATTAAGTCTAACACTTGGGTTGAATCCTCAAGCGTATGGGGAAGCGGTCTTTCCTTCGATACCAATATCGACACCTTCATTGCATTCGATTCTGCAAACACCAACGGCGGTGCAGCCATTATTCCTCTTGATGATGAAGGCTTCTTTAACTACTCTGAGTCAGTGAACATCGGCAGACCCACCAACAACCCCGGTGTTCTCAACAATAACGGCTTCAAAATCGGCTGGGATTACGGCACCCTGTCCGATACCGTAATAGGTATCAACGGATACGGCGGAAGCAGATCTATCGGTGATACTTATGATATTAACTCAGATTGGGTAGATTTCTTTGATTTAGACTACAAGAAGGACGCAGGTTTCATCTATGAGGTCGCAATTCCCATGAAGCATCTTGGTATCGACAAGTCCTATGTTGAGGAAAACGGTATAGGCGCAATGCTTGTATCTACCTTCGGCACTTCCGCAATGAACACCCTGCCTCATGACCCCTCTTGCCTTGATAATGCCGATAAGGAGTACAGCTTAGACCCCTCAAGCTCTCATGAAAAAGAGGACGCAGACCACATCACAGTTCCTCTTGCAAGAGTAGGCGCACTTCTCAAGGACACAGTAATCACAAAGGCTCCCTTAGAGGTAAACTTCGGTGCGGATAAAGCAGGCGCACAGGGAGTAGGCTCAGAAATCACAATTACTGCCGAAGCATTCGGCGGCGAGGCCCCCTATACATACGAGTACAAAATCAACGGAAAATCTGTTTCTGCAACCGACAATAAGGTTAAGTTTACCCCCGACGCAAAAGGCGAGTATAAGCTTTCCGTAAAGGTAACAGACGCCCTCGGCACAGTGGTTGAAGAAACTAAAACTCTTACCGTAGGTGAAGCAGTACCCGTTGTCATTCCTCCCACAGAGCCTGTGACCGAACCCTCCACAGCTCCTGCCACAAAGCCGGAGGAAAGCACAGCTCCAACAGCTGAAAACTACTATCTGGGTGACGCTGATATGAACGGCAAAGTAAATGTTAAGGATGCAACACTTATCCAGAAACATGTTGCCGGCATTGAAAAGATAACGGGAGAAGTCGCTTTGCTCGCTTCCGACGCCGACCAAAACGGCAATGTCAATGTAAAAGACGCAACGGCAATTCAGAAGTTTGTTGCAAATATGCCGGTAGAAACTCCTATCGGGGAAACAGTCACACTTTAATTCCAGAGTCCACCGTCGCTTTCGGCGGTGGATTTTTTGTGATTCTCAAGAATTGCTTTCACATATCTGTGAAAACCACATAGTATGCACAAGAGGTGATGGTCATGAGACGCTCAAAATGCGGATTTGCAATATCGTTTGCGGCAGGACTTCTTGTTGCGAGCTGCCTGCCCTACGAATTTACGGTAGTAGTTGCGGCTATCACCATAATCATACTTTGCATTATATTCAGGAGGCGAATGTGTTGAAGGTAGTAGTTCTTGAAAATCCCAAATTTTTGTCATTCTTTTTGAGGAAGATTTATAAAATCAAGAAGCAGCCCCAGCCTGCTGAATAATAAATGTAACATAAATTCCATGGGCTCAGTCATTATGGCTGAGCCCAAACTTTTTCATAAGAATATAATAAGGCTATAAGATGTCAAAAAAATGCGATGCTTTATTATTTTCCTCAAAACTGTCTTGATTTAGCTTTGAAAATCTGTTAGGATTAATTTACCATTAAGAGGAGGATTTTTTGAAATGAAAAGAATGCACAAATTAATTTCGCTTCTGCTCGTAGTAATGCTCATGGCTTCATGTGTAATCACAGCCTTAAGCGTATCAGCGGCAGGCGACACGGTTTATGTTAAGGTAAACTCAAGTTACGGCACACCGAACTGCTATATGTGGAACGGTCAGGGCGGCGAAGGCAATCAAAATGCCGCATGGCCCGGTGCTCCCATGACATCCGTCGGCAACGGCGTGTATTCCTACACCCCCGATGTTTCTTATGCCAATGTTATCTTCAGCGGCAACGGCGGACAGACTAAAGACCTTGCTTATCCCGGCGCAAATATGATTTATATTATGGACAGCGACAGCTGGCAGGCTTATGACCCCACCCAGTCAGAGCCTGATGTTCCCACCGAACCCGTTACGCCCACAACCCCCCAAGGCCCTGTAACTCCCCCCGGCGGCGGCACCGTTTCCGGCTCTCTCGACGGATATTTCAGCACCAACCCCAACAATCAGGTAGGTGTCAACAAGACTATATCTATTGACGGTGCTATTTCCGATTGGGATTCTTCCATGCTTATTGCACAGGGCGTTGCAAACGATGACCCCCGTGTTTACCGTCCCAACTCAATGTACGAGGTTGGAGTTGACCTTTATGCTCTCTATGCCGCATACGATGATAACAATCTCTACTTAATGTGGGAAATGACCAATGTTCAGGACAAGGTTGCACCCAATGATGATTATCCCTTGTCACAGGGTACACTTTTTGAAACACAGGAATTTCCTTTCTTCATTGCCGTTGATACGAGAAAAGCCGATACTGCAATCGGAAACAAAGGCGCTCTCACAACCGGCGGTACTATCTGGAATTCCGGAATGACCTTTGCAAACAGCTTTAATAAGCTTATATCCATTAACACTAAGGGCGGCAACGGTCCTTGGGTTTACGGCGGAAACAGCGCCGGTCTTAACGCAAAGGAAATTCTTACTCCCGGCACATCAAAGGTTACTATGAATTTCGGCAAGGGTATCCTCAGTAAAAATGTCTACGGTATTGACAAGGCCTACGGCCATTATAACAACCGTGTTCCCGGTGATGTTGTCGACAGTTCTGCTGCATGGGTTGACTTTAATGCAATTAATCATAACAGCTCTAAATACGACTTCTTCTATGAGCTGTCTATTCCTTACAACGAGCTTGAAATCACAAAGAGTGATATAGAAAACAACGGTATCGGTGTAATGCTTGTTGCCACAATGGGAATGTCTGCAATGGACTGTCTCCCCGGTGACCTTGTAATGACCGATAACGCTCATCTTGACGATGCTGCTCATTCTCAGGAGAACAACAGCTTTGAAAAGAGCGATGAGGATTATATCACAGTTCCTTTTGCAAGCATCGGCAAAATCGGCTCCGGTGTAGTTGTACCTCCCGTTACAGAACCTTCAGAGCCAACCGACCCCGCAATTGTTCCCTCAGAACCTGCTTCTGTTCCCTCAGAACCTTCATCTGCTCC
>JAUNJO010000061.1 GCA_030533225.1 Eubacteriales bacterium | reverse complement strand
GAAACCATTTCTGTTATTATCCCCGTATATAATGTTGACAAATATTTGTCCGAATGTCTGGACAGTGTAATTAATCAGTCGTACAAAGATTTACAGATAATCGTAGTTGACGACGGCTCAACAGACTCTTGCGGCCGTATCTGTGACGAATATGCCCTTAGGGACAGCAGAATCACCCTTGTTCACCAAAAGAACGGGGGAGCTGCCGCAGCAAAAAATGCAGGACTCAGACTTGCAAAGGGAGAATACCTCGCCTTTGTTGACAGCGACGATTATTTGGAGCCGGATGCCTTCGAATATATGCTTAAGCTGTTAACTCAGAAAAATGCGGATATTGTTCAGTGCAGTTACAGAGATTTATATGTGGATAATTCGGTTGACCAAATAAAGAACAGCGGAGATATTGGCGAATATACCGCAGAGGAATACCTTGCGAGGTATACCACCGACTGGACCTGCGGACTGCTGTGGGACAAGCTGTATAGGAGAAGTATGTTTTCCGGAATTCTTTTTGAAGAAGGACATGTTATTGATGATGAGTATTTTACTTATCAGGGCGTTATGAACGCAAATAAGATAGTGATTGACTCAAAAATCGTTTACAACTACAGAAAGAGAAAATCAAGTGTCAGTTATATCCCCGAACACATGGAAAGAATAATATACGATAGGTTAGACTATCTGCATAAGAGAAAAGAAAAAGTGTTGACTGCTTTTGTGAAGCTGCAACCGGTATTCAATCTCCATTATGCCAATACATTGCTTTGGCTTTCTACCGACCCCTTTGTTACGGAAAACGCATTGAACGAAATCAAAGCTCGGCTGAAGCAGTTTGTGAAGAATAGGACAGACGGCGTCAATTTCAAACTGAAACTTAGGATAATAACCTTTATCTGCACTGACAATAAGAAACTACTTCTTAAGAAGAGAAAAGCCGCAGAAGTAAGTTTTCTTGAAAACTATTTTGCATGACAAGGAGAGTATTGTATGGACGGATTAGTTAGTATTGTCTTACCGGTATACAACGGAGAAGAATTTTTGAGGGAAAGCTTAGACAGTATCATAGACCAGACATATAAAAATTGGGAGCTTTTAATTCTGGATGACTGCTCAACCGATAATACACCGGTAATTGCCAATGAATACGCAACTAAAGACGATAGGATAAAGTATATACGAAACGAAAAAAACCTAAAGCTGCCCGGAAACCTGAACAAGGGCTTCTCCTTAGCCAAAGGCGAGTACTTAACATGGACATCGGACGATAATAAGTACAGACCTATAGCAATAGAAAAAATGCTCGGGGAATTAAAGCGCAACTCTTCGGATTTGGTATATGCTTCATACCAAGTAATAGATGAGTCCGGCAACAATATAAAAGTGATTTCTGCGGATAAAAAGGGACAGGAACACATCTTAGGCTCAAATGTAGTCGGCGCTTGTTTTATGTACACCCGTAGGGCGTATGAATACACCGGAGATTACAATGTGGACCTTTTCTTGGTTGAAGATTTTGATTATTGGCAAAGAATGATGTCAAAATATGAGCCGGTAGTTATTGATGAAGTGCTTTATGACTACAGATGGCACGGTGCATCGTTAACAAGCACGAAGAATAAGAGCGAGTACGGACGCAGACTGGAAATAATGCTTAATTCAAACAAAAAGTTATATAAAAAGCTTAGTGTTGAAGCCAATTATTATTTCTACAAATGCTTAAAAGTCGCATGCGATTCACAAGCTAAGGAATTCAAAGAGAAAAATAAACTTAGGTATTATGAGTTTTTGAATAAAATTCAAAGTGTTTTTAGAAAATTGTTCGGACAGGGATAAATGAGGGATATTAAATGAAAAAAGTGATGTTGGTATTCGGTACAAGACCGGAAGCAATTAAAATGTGTCCTTTGGTAAATGAACTTAAGTCACGCAGTAACATAATTACCAAGGTATGTGTTACTGGCCAGCACAGACAGATGCTTGATCAGGTATTGGAGGCATTCGGAGTCCGGCCCGATTATGACTTGTCAATAATGAAGGATAAGCAAACTCTTTTTGATATTACCGCCAATATACTGAATAAAATCAGAGAAGTATTGGAAAAGGAAAATCCCGATGTTGTCTTGGTACACGGTGATACTTCCACCACATTTGTAACTGCATTGGCCTGTTTTTACCTGCAAATTCCCGTGGGACATGTTGAAGCTGGACTTCGTACATATAATATTTATTCTCCTTACCCGGAGGAGTTTAACAGACAGGCTGTGGGTATTGTTGCGAAGTATAATTTTGCCCCTACCGAGCGTTCAAAAGAGAATCTTCTGAGAGAGGGTAAAAATCCCGAAAGTGTTTATGTTACGGGAAATACTGCTATTGACGCATTAAAAACCACGGTTAAAGATAATTATTTTCATCCCGAATTGGAATGGGCGAAGGGCAGCCGACTCATCTTGCTGACTGCTCACAGAAGGGAAAACCTCGGCGAGCCTATGCACAATATGTTCAGGGCGATCAGACGGATTGTCGATGAAACTCCCGATGTTAAGGTTGTTTACCCGATACACATGAATCCGGCTGTCAGAAAAGCGGCGGATGAGGAACTGGGAAACGACGACAGAATTCATATCATAGAACCCTTAGAGGTATTGGATTTCCACAATTTCATGTCAAGAAGCTATTTGATTCTGACAGACAGCGGCGGCATTCAGGAAGAGGCTCCCTCTCTCGGTAAACCCGTACTGGTTATGCGCGATACTACGGAACGCCCCGAGGGAATTTCGGCGGGAACTCTAAAGTTGGTTGGCACAGACGAAGAACTGATTTATACCGAGTTCAAAAAACTGCTGGTAGATAAAAATGCTTATGATAAAATGAGCAAAGCCTCTAATCCTTACGGTGACGGCTTTGCCTGCAAGCGAATTGCGGATATACTGGAAAGAAGCTGAAACAGAGGGCGTAAAAATGATAAAGACCAAACAGGACTTAAAAGAGTACATAAAGTGTGATAACTGGTATTATGATAATCAGTATTCCTCTTGGGATAAATTTATAAATATTTATTTGCGGGACACACAGTATATGCTTAAAAAATATAAGCTGTTTCTCCGTAAAGAGGAATACTGCCTGAATAATCCTACAAAACTCAATACAATAAAGCGACTGTATTACATTCGAAGAAAAAACATAATCGGAAACAAGTTGGGAGTGTTGATTCCCCCAAATACTTTTGGCAAGGGCTTGCAAATAATGCACCACGGTTCCGTTATTGTTAATCCCAATGCAAGAATAGGGGATTACTGTGTTCTGCACGGAAATAATTGTATCGGAAGGAATCTGAAATTCGAAGATGCGCCTACAGCAGGCGATTATCTTGATTTGGGAATCGGAGCCAATTTAATTGGCGCAGTCAGCCTTGGCGACAGAGTGATTGTGGGCTCAAATGCAGTTGTTAATAAGAGCTTTGGTGATAATGTTGTTGTTGCAGGAGTACCGGCCAAAGTAATCAAAAATAATGATGAGCATAACAATTGATCGTATTGAGTATGTTCTGATTTATCCCGTCTGCGTGAATGTATGAAAAATATTACGGAGAAAATGAACCATGAAACTGTGTGATAGTGACAAGTGCACTTCCTGCGGAGCTTGTATTGACGCGTGCCCCAAGGGATGTATTAGTTATAAAGAGGACAAATTCGGATTTCTATATCCTCAGATTGACCGCAAGCTCTGCGTGGAGTGCGGCGCTTGTGAAAGCGTCTGCCATGTGCTGAATGAAGTTCGGGGCAAACGCCCCGAAAAAGCATACGCCGTATGGAGCAGCGATCCCGAGGACAGGAAAACCAGTACCTCCGGGGGAGCGGCTTCTGTATTTTATAATACCGTATTAGAGGAAGGCGGAATGTGCTTCGGAGCCGCCTACGACGAAAATTCGGATGTAGTTATTAAGGGATACGGGGATCATTCAAATGTTCGGAAGTTCAAAAATTCCAAGTATGTCCACAGCGACATGGGGGACAGCTACAAGCAGATAAAAAACCTTTTGCGTGACGGCAGAAAAGTCATTTTTATCGGATTGCCTTGTCAGGTTGCTGCTTTGAAAACTTACCTAAAAAGAGATTATGACAAACTTTTGCTGGTTGATTTGATTTGTCACGGCACCCCTCCCATAAGGCATCTTAAGGAGCACATAGAGTCGATAGAAAGCAATGAGCAAAAGCATACCGAATACATACGGTTTCGCGATGATAACGCTTTTTATTTGACTTTGGGAGATTCAAACGGCTGTTTTTATAAAAAGCACAAAGAACTTGATACATATTTACTGTCATTTTTTAATGGATTAAACTATTACGAGTCCTGTTATAATTGCAGGTACGCCTGCAATGAGAGAGTCTCGGATATTACCGTAGGCGATTTCTGGGGATTGGGATTGGAAACCCCGTTTAATCACCCGTACAGCGGTGCAATTTCTCTTGTTCTGACAAATACTGAAAAAGGCAAGTCGTTTTTTGAAATGGCGAAAAGCAAGCTGTTTTGGGAAGAAAGAACAGTTGATGAGGCGCTCAAGGGTAATGCCCAGCTGAACAGACCCACAGTCAGGAATAAGGAAAGGGACAGGTTTAATCACCAATATGCCGACAACGGCTTCGAGCATGCATCAGAGTGCATATACAGCGAGCATATAAAGAAGTATACAAAAATACTCGCAAGACAGGAAAGAAAAGACAAAATCAGAAAATTTGCAAAGAAATTACTCAGGAGATAATATGAAAATCGGTATCATGTCTATGCAGAGAATAATCAACTACGGTTCATTCCTGCAAGCATACGGACTCAAAAAGACAATTGAATCGTTGGGTCACGAAGTGGATTTTGTGGATTACAGCATCGGAGAACCCCTCGTCGGCTCAAACTCCGAGTCTGCTCCTAAAACCTGTAAATTGCTCAGGTTGGCAAAGGTGGTTTTTTCCAGGGATTACAGAGAAAAGCGGAATGTTCAGCTTTGCGAAAACCGTGCTTTTGCCGCCTTTTCTTCAGCTTTTCGAAATGAGTGGTTACCGTGGCTCGGTATATCCGACACAAGAAATCTCCGTCCCGAATTGGATGTTCTCGTTATCGGAAGCGATGAGGTGTTCAACTGCACACAGAAAAATCCTTATGTTGGTTACAGCTTAGAGCTGTTTGGCAAGAATCACAATGCAAAGAAGCTTTTGTCCTATGCAGCTTCATTTGGTTCAACAACCCTTGAAAAGCTTAATGAATATAACAAAACGGAAGAGATAGCAGAATGCTTGCGCAAGTTTGATGCTGTATCCGTTCGAGATAATAACAGCCACAGCCTTGTGAAACACCTGACCGGCGCAGAACCCACAGATAATGTTGACCCTGTGTTAATATATAATTTTGATAAAGAGGTGCGGGACAGAAAGGCAGACCTTAAGGATTACATAATTGTATATGCATATTCAGGCAGAATAAACGCCGACGAAGCCAAGGCAATTCAGGCTTTTGCCCGTAAGCACAATAAGAGAACCCTGTCTATCGGCGTAAGGCAAAGTTTTACCGACGAGTATGTGTGCGTCGATCCCTTTACTATGCTTGCATATTTCAAAAACGCCGATTTCGTTGTCACCGATACATTTCACGGAACTGTATTTTCAATTAAGTATCAGATTCCTTTTGCTACAATAATCAGAGACAGCAACAAAGAAAAATTATCGGATTTGTTGTCAAAATTCAATCTCACGGACAGAAGAGTCAACGATATTTCGGATTTGGAAAGCATACTTTCGAAAGAGCTTGATGCCGAGCTTTTGAAAAAAATGTTGCTTGAGTATTCAAAGGACGCTGTGGATTATTTGAAAAGTAATATTGAGTAGGTTGTTTTTATGAAAAAGAGAAACGAAAGTCTTGATGTCTGCAGAGGAATACTGATTTGCTTAGTGGTGATAGGCCACATTATCCCGTATAAAACATGGATATACAGCTTTCATATTCCGGCTTTCTTCTTTATAAGCGGTATGCTGATTAATGAAGAAAAGTATATGGCAACATCGCTACCGGCTTTTGTAAAGAAGAAATTTTTGTCTTTGATTGTGCCGTATTTGTTTTTTGAGTTCTTAGGCGCAGTTGAGAATCTTATAATTTCGGGATTTACCCTGTCCGTTCTTAAAAGCTCCGTCATAAACACCTTGTCTGTTCATTGCAATGTAGGTGCGGACTGGTTTTTACCTACTCTGTTTTTTGCTGAATTATTTTACTTTTTGTGTGTTAAGTATAAATTATTCTGTAAGGTTATCTTTAGAGTACTTATTTCTGTGTCAATGCTGTCGGTTGTGTTCCTGATACCAAGCGTAATTCAAATAAATTACATAATCGTGGATGTGTTAAGGGTACTGCTGGCGTTTGCGTTTTTGAACATCGGCAGGTTATTCTCTGTATTTATTGATAAAATACCGAAACGGATAAATATTCTGTGCTTGGTGTCGGCGTATGTTGTCAATCTCATTATTTGCTTTGTAAACAGCAAGGTTGAGATGTGGGACTGCGAATTCGGCAATCCCGTCCTGTATTTATTGGCTGCTGTTTCCGGCTTTGTTTTCGTATATGGCATATCGAAAATGATTTCAAGTAAATTCATATCAAATATCGGTATAAATTCAATAATTATTATGGGAACGCACCAGTTAATTCTGCGGGTGTTTGATACTATGAAAATAAGTTCCCTGTTTTCCGAGTTGTTTCTGTATTATTTTGTTGAAATAATTGCGGTTTTTATTGTTGAAGTAATTATTGTATGGTTTATCAATAGATATCTGTATTTTTTAGTCGGCAAAAAGAAAAACGAATGTAGGTGATACAATGGACGATTCAAAGCGAAAAAGAATTCAGGACAATGAATTGGAACTTCTAAAGATATTGGATAAGATTTGCAGAGAAAACAACATCAGGTATTCATTGGCATTTGGCAGCGTATTAGGTGCTGTTAGGCATGGTGGCTTCATACCTTGGGATGATGACGCAGATGTTGTGATGGAGTACAATCAATATAAAAAGTTCTCAAAGCTCTGTAAGGATTATTTCGGTACCGACTATTTTCTGCAGGATTCGGATACAGAAAGAGAAACTCCCTTTGTTTTTGCGAAAATCAGAAAAAACAAAACCAAAATGCCTGAAAAATCCACACAGGACTTAAATATTAATCAGGGAATATGGGTTGATATATTCTTTTTGGTAAATGCCTGCAAATCCTCTTTCGGTCTGAAAATACAAAACGCCCTTATTCAGATTTATCAGTCCCTAAAATGCAGATACAGATATTTGAACAACAAAAAAGTGTATAGTGTATCTGCCTTCAAAAAGATAATATATAATATACCCAATCCTATTTACAGACTGATAGAAAAATTTGTGTTTTTCCTTATTAGAACAATCGGTTCGAAAAAAAGCGATAAATACTATAATATGAGTAATGACGGCTTGGATATCAGCATCGTTCCCAAAAGTTGGTTCGATGACACGGTTGCGAGAAAGTTTGAGGATACAGAACTGTCAATTCCGAAAGAGTGGGATGAGTATTTGACTTTCCTGTATGGAGACTATATGAAGCCGGTAGATAAGGTACAATAAATTGCGCAAATTGAAAAAGGCAAAAAAGTAGACACAGCTT
>JAUNJO010000060.1 GCA_030533225.1 Eubacteriales bacterium | reverse complement strand
ATCAGATTATCTATATGGACAAAGTTCCAGACAGCGCCGCTGTAAACGAGTCCGTAAGGCTTGCCAAATCGTTAAAGCTGTTCAAATCATCAGGCTTTATTAACGGATTGCTCAGAAGCTTCTTAAGGAACAATAAGGTTATTCCAACACCGCCCGAAAGTGATACGGATTATTATTTGTCGGTAAAATATTCTTGTCCCAAATACCTTGTAAGTCTTTGGCGGGAAGCATACGGCGATACTCTTTGTGAGAGTATTCTAAAGACGCTGTCCGGCAGACCGCCCCTTACGGTTCATACCAACACCTTGCTGTTAACTGCTGACGAACTTATAAAAAAGCTGGATAAAGAGGGCGTGAAAGCCGAAAAGTCATCGGTGCTGCCCTTTATGCTCAGCATCTCCCACAGCGGCAGCGTGAACTCCCTGGAGACCTTTAAGCGCGGCGAATTCTTCGTGCAGGACGAGTCCTCGGCTATCTGTGCCGAGCTTACCGGCGCAAAACCCCACGACACCGTGTTTGATGTTTGTTCGGCTCCCGGGGGCAAAACCTTTGCCATGGCAATGATGATGGAAAATACAGGGGCAGTAAGAGCTTTTGATGTGCATGTACACAAGATTAAGTTAATCGAATCGGGCGCTTTCAGGCTAAAACTTAAGAACATAAAACCCTCTGTCCGTGACGCGCGTTTGGACGAAGAATTAACCGAAAAAGCGGATATTGTACTGTGTGATGTGCCCTGCTCGGGCTTCGGAATAGCAAGACGCAAGCCGGAAATCCGTTATCGCAAAGAGGAGAATTTCGAATCTCTGCCAAAGTTACAGTACGGAATTTTGTGCAACAGCGCAAAGCTTGTGAAACCGGGCGGTACTTTGCAGTATTCAACCTGTACCTTGAACCCTGATGAAAACGGCAAAATTGCCCATAAATTTTTAAGTGAACACACCGAGTTTATGCCGAAGGAGTTAAAGCTTCCAAGCGGCATCAGAAGAGAAATTAGCGAGCCGCTAAACCAAATCACATTTTTCCCAAAGGAAAATGGGGGAGACGGCTTTTTCGTAGCCGCATTTGAAAGGTGCTTGTAGTGTTGAGAGCAGATAATTTTGGAAACATGAGTAAAATCGACATAAAATCAATGAGTTTTGAGGAGGTTATCGCCTTTACTCAAGAAAAGGGCTATCCCCGTTTTCGTGCAGAGCAAATCTACTCCTGGCTGCATCAAAAACAGGTAAACGGCTTTGAGGAAATGTCTAATCTTCCGAAATCCTTGATAGAAGAACTTTCCTCAATATGTTACATTTCTGTTGCAAATATTGAAAAAAAGCTCGTTTCAAGGTATGATAATACGGTAAAATATCTTTTCTCCTTTTGTGACGGAGAATGTGTTGAGGCTGTGGTTATGGATTATCACCACGGACATTCAATGTGCATCTCAACCCAGGTGGGATGTAAGATGGGTTGTACCTTTTGTGCAACAGGCATGGGAGGTTTCATCCGAAATTTAACTCCCTCTGAGATTCTATCCCAGATTCATACCGCACAGCGTGATTTGAATCTGCGTATTTCTTCATTGGTACTCATGGGTATGGGCGAGCCTCTTGATAACTTTGAGAATGTGGTGAAGTTCATAAAACTTGCCACGGACGAAAAGGGACTGAATTTAGGCGCCCGTCACATAACTCTTTCAACCTGCGGTGTAGTTCCCAAAATCTACGAATTAGCGGATTTGCACATTCCCATTAACCTGTCCCTTTCTCTCCATGACACTAAAAACGAAACAAGAAGCAGGACTATGCCCATAAGTAAAAAGTATCCTCTCGAGGATACACTTAAGGCATGTAAATATTACAGCGACACCACCGGCAGACGCATAACCTACGAGTATGCTCTCATAAAAGGTGTCAACGACAGCGAAATTAACGCTTTGGAGCTTGCTAACTTAATTAAAGGCACTCTGTGTCATGTAAATCTTATTCCCGTAAATCCCGTGGAGGGTACGGGGTATAGCCAAAGCAGTGAGAAGAACATTAGAAATTTCCAAAAAATCCTTGAAAGACACGGTGTTACCGCCACGGTAAGACGCACTCTCGGCAGTGATATAAACGCCTCCTGCGGTCAATTGAGAGGAAAACAAATAAGGGGTAACTAATAATGAAACTCGACGGTTTCGGTCTGTTTGTAGACGATATGCCCACAATGGTCCGTTTTTATAGAGATGTTCTTGGTTTTGAGATTAAAGAAGGCGAAAATGCCACAGATGTATATCTAATCAAAGATGGCACCTTGTTTGTTATGTATGGAAGAAAAGATTTCGAAACAATGACAAGCCGAAAGTATGAGTATATAAAAGGAATTAACGGTCATTTTGAAATTGCTTTGTATGTTGATACATTTGAAGAAGTAGACGAGGAATACGCAAAGGTAATAGAGAAAGGCGCACGCAGTGTGCTTGAGCCTACAACCGAGCCATGGGGACAGAGAACCTGCTTTATCTCGGACCCCGAAGGCAACCTTATTGAAATCGGATCTTTTAATAAACCGTTTCAGCGGTAATGTTAAGCAGTAAATTTAGCTTCATGTTAATAAAAATAAACGCAGGATTTGCGTGAAAAGGAGGAGTACAACTTGGAAGTTTTCAGCAAAAGTGATATCGGTTTAGTCAGAACTTCAAATCAGGATGACTGTCGCTTCGGCGTTTTCTCTCCCTGTTGTGCATGGGCAGTAGTTTGCGACGGAATGGGCGGTGCAAACGGCGGTAATGTGGCATCTGCCGCAGCTGTTGAGCTCATAAGCGAGCAGATTACTCAGCTCTACGACGAAAAACTCTCAAAGGATCAGTTGGCAACGCTCCTTACTGATATTGTCCAGCGTGCCAATACGCGTCTTTTTGACCTTTCACTCTCTGACCCTAAGCTTGAGGGAATGGGCACTACCTGTGAGCTTGTGCTTGTTAAGGAACGCACCGTTCATGTGGTTCATGTGGGTGACAGCCGTACCTACGCAATTCGTGGCGGTAAGATTAAGCAGCTTACCGAGGATCATTCTGTGGTGCAGGAGATGGTAAAGAGAGGGGAAATAACTCCCGATGACGCAATAACTCATCCCAATAAGAACATCATCACCCGTGCTCTCGGTATTCGCCCCGAGGTTTGTCTTGATTATATCGAAGCCAACTTCACCTACGGCGATGTGCTTCTCATTTGTACCGACGGTCTCACCAACTGTGTTCAGACCGGCGAAATTGTCAAAATCGTCCACGAAAACCGGGGGGAAGATATGACTAACAAACTTATTGAAAAAGCAAAAGACGGCGGCGGAACAGATAATATTACAGTTACGGTAATTTATTAAGGAGTCGAGTATGGATAAATACGTAGGCAAAAAGCTTGATGGCAGATACGAAATCCGGGAGCTTATCGGAATCGGCGGTATGGCTAATGTTTACCGTTGCTACGATACTGTTGACGATAGGGAAGTAGCCATAAAAATACTTAAGGATGAGTTTCTCGGCAACGATGAATTTATCAGACGGTTTAAGAATGAATCTAAGGCTATTGCCGTGCTCTCTCACCCCAACATTGTTAAGGTGTATGATGTAAGCTTCGGTGATATGATTCAGTACATCGTAATGGAGTATATCGACGGCATAACCCTTAAGGAGTATATCAACCAGCAGGGTACTCTTACATGGAAAGAGACTGTGCATCTTATCACCCAAATACTCAAGGCGCTTTCCCACGCTCACAGCAAGGGTGTGGTTCATCGGGATATCAAACCTCAGAACATGATGCTCCTTTCCGACGGTACAATTAAAGTAACCGACTTCGGTATAGCGCGTTTTTCCAATTCCACAAGAACTATGACCGAGCAGGCAATCGGCTCGGTGCATTATATTGCTCCCGAACAGGCAAAGGGCGACATCACCGACGGCAAAACCGACATCTATTCCGTAGGTGTTATGATGTATGAAATGCTAACTGGCAAGCTTCCCTTTGACGGTGAAAACGCGGTTTCCGTAGCACTTATGCATCTTCAGGTTGTACCTGAGAATCCCCGCAAGGTCAATCCCTCGATTCCTGAGGGCATTGAGGAAATCACCATGAAGGCTATGCAGAAACAGCCTCTCGACAGATACCAGTCGGCTCAGGATATGCTCGCTGATATTGAGCGTTTCAGAATGAACCCAAGTGTTCGATTTGAATATAAATACCTTACCGATAAGCATCAAAGCAGGTATTCCGACGCAGTAAGCCGCGGCAAAATCACTCGCGCAGAGGAATTTGCACAAGATTCATCTAAGAAAGATGAGGAAGAAAAGGTGCGTTACAGCCTTGCTTTCCCCATAATCACAGGTATTATTTTGGCAGCTTTCCTTGCAGTTGCTGTCTGTATTCCCTACGGAATTTTCAAGTCAAGTCAAAACAACGAGGCTCAGGATGTTGATGTTCCCAGTCTTGTTGGCTTAACCGAAGAGGAAATTCGCTCCAACTCGGCATACAGTTCTTTTGAATTTGAGGTGAACTATGTCTACAGCGACGAGTATGAGATAGGGGAGGTTATCGAGCAGCAGCCAAAGCCCGGAAGCAAAAAAATTAAGGCTGATGGCACAATTACGCTAAAGGTAAACAGCGTAATGAGCGAAGAAAAAATCCCTCCTGTTGTGGGTGTAAGTGAAGCCGACGCACGCAACATTCTCAACAATTCAGGATTTAAGAAGGTTGAATCCGTTTATGTTGTCAGCGATTCCTCTGAGACGGATTCTATAGTCGCTGTGTATCCTTCGGAAGGCACAACGGCATCTGTTACCAAAACCGTATATATCTATGTTTCAGGGGATAAAACCGACAATTTGGTTTCGGTTCCCTATGTAATGGGCTTTAGTCTTGAGGATGCGCAGACCACCCTTGAGGATTTAGGCTTTGTGGTTGACGCTCAAGCTGTGGACAGTGGCGAGCCGAAGGACCGAATTATCATGCAGTCACCCTTAGCTGGAAAGCTTAAGAAGGGCGCCACCGTTACTGTTAAGTACAGCAAGGGTTTGGGTGTGAATATTCACTTCCCCTTACCCTCAGACGAAAGCAGTTATCCTCTCGAGGTAAAGGAAATTGTTGACGGTAAAACAAACACATACACTGTTGATTCCTATCAGAGCACACTTGAAATATTAGTTGTTGGCTCAGGTGATGTACCTGTTGAGCTGTATATCAACGACCAGCTTTGCCTCAAATGTATTGTAAACACATCAACAGGCAGCACAAATATCATCGAAAAACATCCCTATACATCGCCGGTAATTCCTGCAGAGACTATCCCTGCTGATACAGGTGTAACCGAATGATAAATTCAAATTCCAAAACGGAAGAAGCAAAGGGCACAATAGTAAAGCTGACAGGCGGTTTTTACTATGTGGATATTGGTGACGAAATTCTTGAGTGTAAAGCGCGAGGTGTGTTTCGAAACCGAGAAGAATCTCCTGTAGTAGGGGATAAGGTAACAGTATCCCTAAAAACCGACGGATACCACAGCATCGAATCAATCAACGAGAGACAAAACTATCTTGTTCGTCCTTCGCTTGCGAATATTGATGTGCTCGTAATAGTGGTTGCGGCCGTGGAACCGTTGCCTAATACTGTAATAATCGACAAGCTCACTGCAGCAGCGGTGAGCCTTGGCGTTTTGCCCTATATCGTTTTCTCCAAGACGGACCTTGAGTGCTGCGATGCTTTGGCTGAAACCTATCGAAAAGCAGGTTTCACAACCTTTTCGTATTTTGACAAGGATGAAGCGTCTGTTGAGGTTATCAGAAATGCTCTGAAAGGTAAGCTTGTTGCCTTTATCGGAAACAGCGGTGTGGGTAAATCAACACTCATCAACAATCTTTACCCCGAACTCGAACTTGCAACAGGGCAGATAAGCAGAAAACTCGGGCGCGGCCGTCACACAACCCGAACGGTTGAACTTTTTAAGGTAAACGGCGGCTATATTGCGGATACGCCCGGATTTTCCACTATTGACCTTGAGAGGTATCAGCTTTGGGAAAAGGAAAAACTCATGTACTGTTTTCCCGAGTTCGAGGATTATCTTTTCGAATGTCAATTCACCTCCTGTATGCATGTGTGTGAAAAGGGGTGTGCAGTCATTGACGCCGTAAACAGGGGAGATATACCGAAGTCAAGGCACGAGAGCTATGTGCAAATGTATAACGAGGTCAAAGATATAAAACCCTGGCAAAAAAACTAATTTGGAGGTATCTATGATTTACTCAATTTGTGGTTTTTGCGTTGAGTTTACACCAAGGTATGAGTTGCTTTGTGAGCGTGCCGAAAAATATTTATCCGATAATCAAAATGCAACACCTGAGATAACCTTAGTGGTTACCGAGGAAGAAATAGATGAGCACCTCCGAAAATTTGTCGCAACACGCGCTCTTGCCGAGTATGTCCTCATGGGAATTAAATTTTACGATGAAATAATGCTTCACGGAGCATTTTTTCTACACAGTTCAGCCTTGTGTGTTGACGGATGCGGTTTTGCCTTCACAGGCCCATGCGGAGCAGGTAAGTCCACTCACGCCTCCCTTTGGCGCAAATATTTCGGGGATAAGGTTATCTCCGTAAATGACGATAAACCGGCTATAAAAATATCAGACGGAGCCGTATACATCTGTGGCACACCTTTTTCCGGCAAGCATGATATAAATTCGAACACGGTCGTACCGCTGTGCGGTATCTGTATCATGGAGCAAAGTGCTGAAAACGCAATCCGTCGCCTGAGTTCCGCTGAGGCTATTCAGGTTATCATGACTCAGACTCTCAATTCGACTGACACTAATAAGATGTCTGCACTTTTTGATATGCTTGACGAAACTCTTTCAAAAGTGCCTGTATACAAGCTTTCCTGTAATATAAGCCTTGAGGCTGTGGAGCTTGCGTACAATGCGATGAAATCAGGAGATTTGTAAGCAATCCTTTGTTTATTTAGATTTGTAGAGATAAAATAGAAAAAACACTTGCTTTTTTTGCGAACATATGGTAATATACTAATCGTTCGTGGGGGCGTAGCTCAGCTGGGAGAGCGCTTGAATGGCATTCAAGAGGTCGTGGGTTCGATCCCCATCGTCTCCACCACGAATAAACCGCATAACCAAGCTGTATTTGGCTTGGTTATGCGGTTTTTCTTATTTGTGTGAATTATGTTTTGAAAAATATAGACTCTTATATTTGATAGAGAACTATCCTATTTCATCCTGCAATGAAATATCCCCGGCGGAGAAGTGTTACAGCCATTATGTACCGTGTTTATTCTAAGTTGAATAAATCCGAGTCAATAATGTACTTATCCGTTTCGGTCAGTTTGTCAGATGCATCAGCGTGCAAATCCCGAAGCTCTTGTTCGAATTCATCAAGTGTATAATCCTTGTAAAAATTATATACATTTTCTTTCTGATCGTCCGGAATATAAAAATCAGGTTCGATATCTTCATTAACTTTATCAATTACTTCCTGATACGGCGCAAGCAATGCGTCAATGCTTTCTGTTTTCTCTTTTGTGCAACCGGCAAACGGTAGAGCCGCCATAATGATTATAAGAGAAAAACATATTATCATATATTTCTTATTTTTCATCCTTAGTTCACCTCATAACTATGCCTTGAATTAATTTGCTGAGAGTATTACTGTATCAGTATAAAAATCTTCGGGAAACATTCTTGAAGTTGTATGCCGACTCGATTAAGACGCACGCATTATAGCAGTCCTGCAATTCGCTTCTGAATAGCGGTGGCGTCTTTGATGTTTAAGTTTCCGTCTCTGTTAAAATCATTTGCAAAATACTCGACTGTAGAATCATC
>JAUNJO010000095.1 GCA_030533225.1 Eubacteriales bacterium | reverse complement strand
GCTAATAAAATCATTGCCGGTAGGTGTACCGATAATTTCCTCCAACACTGGCTTCAACTGTTCGGGCGTATTGGGCACTTTCCGAAGAAGAAAATCTACATCCACCGTTACACGGCTATCAAAGTCGGTAATGGAGTAAATGAACAGACCACCTTTTAACACAAGATTTTCCGCATACTTGGATTTTTCCAGCCTGCGAAGAAACTCTTCCTGACAGAAAAGCTGTAAGCATAACTGATAGCTTCTGCCACTCTCAGCGGCTTTGTTTTTTAATCGAGCAAGCACGGATGCAGCAATATCAGCCATTGAGCAATACCTCCATCAAATTCATAACCTTTGCATATAGCTTCATTTCTTTTGCATATTTAGAAAGGTTGGCAAGATTTTTATTCTTATCTGCAGCGTAGGCATTGACTGCTTTATTAAAAGTTTCACTGTCAAGTTTTGTACGGTACTTAAAGCAATCACATATTGTACGCTCACGATCATACACAGCAAGCTCCACACCGTTAAAGTTATCTATTGATTTTCCGATTTGCAAAAAGTCCTTTTGAATATAGTAAGCCTTAATCGGAAATTCCTCTACTTTCTTTATGGCACGAGATGCAGTTCTTGGCACGGCAATAGACCATTCACGAGGTGCAAAATCACTATACCCGTAATGAAACAAGGCAGACTCAGCGCAAACAATTCCTTGTGGAAGAAGCTCTTGTATTAATTGCTCTTCCGTTATTTGATTACTGTTAGGAAGCTGATAAAAGCCTCGGCGGATTCTTTCAATAAAACCTTCTTTACAGAGTGCCGCCACCTCATAATTCTTCATACCCGCCGCTGTAAAGTCGGCGGTTTTTGCTATGCCGCCATTATCTATAATCACTTTTTGTACAATTTCTTCTTTGTTCAAGTAAACACCAACTTTCTACACGCAAACCTAAAACATTGTACGCATTTATTATATCATAGAGCAAGAGTAAGTCCAATAATTAAATGCATACAGTTTTCAGATTTTGCGTGTAATTCATAGAATTATTTATATCTATACCATTGAAAAACTAAATCGTGTACCGGCTTTTTTGTTGCTCAAAAGCCGGTTACAACTGAATGACCGGCTGGATGGGATATGATTTTGCCAAGACCGCCTGTGCGAGCAGAGAGAGCGAAACAATGCTGAGGTGAGAGTCCGAAGCAGGGATAGAAAAACGACATTCAGACAGACCGGCAAAATATCTACAGGAAAGACAGCCGAGATGTCTTATACCGTAACAAGCAAGGGAAACTGTATTGACAGTTTCCACACTAATCGGCTTTCCGTATATTCGGGTATCAGCTTTTCCTTTGATTTCTTTTTACGAAGCCAATGACAAGCAGAATAATGCCTATAACCATTCCACCGGCCAAGATAATACTGAGAACATTCGCATTATAACTAATTTTATCAGACCAATCAGAAAAATCTGCAGCAAGAATTGTTAATTGTTTTTTATGTTCGATGAGAAATGCACATAC
>JAUNJO010000059.1 GCA_030533225.1 Eubacteriales bacterium | reverse complement strand
TCGGGAGTTGACTCTTCGGGAGTTGCCTCATCGCCGGTTGAAGGAACTTCGGGAACCTGACCTTCTGCGCCAACCCAAGCAACTGTGTTGCCGGTAGCAGCCATGTATTCAACAATGAGTTCGCAAACTGTATCGTCGCTCTCAATACGGAGACCGTCAGCGACATCGTCAATAATTGCCTGATCGTCCTTGTTAGAATACTTTCTTGCGTTCTCAAGCTTGTTTGCAAGGAAGCTTGCGAAAAGGCTCTCGGCTGTGTCGCCGGGCTTGTAGCAAGTACCTACTACATTACCGATGGAGCTGATACCGATAATAGGACCGTAGATATCCTTGTCCATGTTGGTCCAGAATGCACCGACGCAGGTCTTTGTGCTGTCTTCGAGATTCTCGTAGATTGTGCCGTCACAGTAGAGGGTTTCGCCGTAGCATGCTGTGCTGAAAAGTGCATCGTAGGTCTGGTTAACATCAGCGCCGTCGTTCGTTGCGCTGAAGATACAGCCGTACCACTTACCGTCCTCAAGGGTAATCTGGCCCTTATTTATGGGATCATAGGACCAAAGGCCGTTGCCCTCGTCGGTGCAAACTTCCTTCTTGGACTGCCAAGAAAGGAATTTTTCGCCGTTATAACCCCAAATGTGGCAATACACCCTTGTTACCGTGCCCCAATCTTCGGGAACCTGGAAATAAATCTTTGTCTCAGTGGGAGCAACTTCTTCAGCAGCTACACTTACTACTGCAAGAGAAGCGACCATTAAGACTGCGAGCACGAAGCTCAGAATTTTCTTGTACATTGGAAGTACCTCCTTTAAAATTATTGCACATTAATTATAACATACTAAATTCAAATTAACAACATTTTTGAATAAATAAATCTAATAATATTCGAACAATTCCTGCTTTTTGTTACAAAACAAACGCAACCAAAACAAAAGCCTCCCACCGAAGCGGAAGGCTAAATGCTTTCGTTAAGTAATAATTACTGTGTAACTCTCTTGCGAGCGAAAAGGATAACGCCTGCTGCTGCAATCATAACACCGAGAGCAACGAATACGATAGTGGTCTCCTGACCTGTTGATGTTGCAGCGGGTGTAGAGATAGGCTTGCTCTGCTCGGGAGCCTTGGACTCTTCCATCTTCCAGTCAACAGAGATACCGGATGCCTTGATAAGCTCATCTACCTGCTTCTGAGAGAGGCCGAGGGATGTAGCCATATCGTCGATGATCTGCTGATCGGTCTTGCCGGAGTAAGTTCTTGCACTCTCAAGGTTAGCTGTGAGGAATGTGTTGAAAAGGCCCTCTGCAGTCTCACCGGGAGCAAGACAGGTACCTACAAGGTTACCGATTGAAGAAACGCACATTACAGGACCGTAAGCAGAACGGCTCTGGTTTCTCCAGAAAGCAGCAAGTGCAGTCTTGGAGCTGTCTACGGGGTTCTCATAAGTAGTACCGTCGCAGTAGAGTGTGTCACCGATACAGGGAGTGCCCATGAAGGTATCATAGGTCTGAACGCCTGTGTCTGCGCTGAAGATTACACAGTAGGTTGAGCTGCTGTCAATACCGCCGACCTTGGAAAGGTCATAGGAGTAACGGCCGTCACTCTCAAGTGTGCACTTTTCCTTCTTGGACTGCCAGTTTGCAAGAGCGTCACCGTTGTAAACCCATACATGGCAGAAGATGTTTGTGTAGTTGTTCCAGTTGGAAGGAACTTCAAAGTAGATTGTCTGTGATGCAGCAGAAGCTGTGAAAGCGATTGCGCCCATGCTTGCTACTACAATAAGAGCAAGAACAAGGCTAATGATTTTCTTTGTCATTGGAATCTCCTCCTAAAAATAAATCGAGTTTTTCTCGTCACTGATATTATACACCAATAGTTTCAAAACTGCAATACTTTTTGCTATCTTTCGATTTTGTGTTTTGCACAAATATTTATTTTTTTATTAGTTATATTTACCATATTCAACTTTCAATTTGTATCAACAAAATTGGGCAACACAATCCCTTGTGTTGCCCATGAAATCTGAGTTTATTACTTTAGATATGTCTGTCCTGCCGGTCCGATTGCACCGTCAATGCCGGTAAAACCACTTGCACAGCAGACGTAAACTCTCATGTTGCCCTTTCCTGTATCGGAAACAGAAAGTGTGCCGTTTGTAACATTTTTGACATCACCTGAAACAGCGTCAATATACTTGCCGTTGGGGATATTCTTAAAGGTTGCACCGCTTGTTACTGCTACACAAGCAAGGCTGTCAATACCCTCGGAAGCGTTTGTGTAACGGCGGATATAGGACATCTCGCCGCCGGAAACATAGTTGCTGTCATGAGTGTACTGACCTTTCTGGAGTGCAGGAATTGCACGGCGAATTGCGTTAAGCTTCTGGATGTGTTTGGCAAGAGGTGAATTGAGTGTATCCGCAACTATGCCGGTTGCACTGTACTGGCTGAAATCAGACGCATTTACATTGCCCTCGAGATAGTCACCGAAGTATGCACGGCCTGTCTTAGAAAGAGGAGCGTTAGGACCTACATCAATGGGAAGATTCTTGGCAAACTCAACCTCAGAGCCGTAGTAGAGACAAGGAATGCCTCTGAAGGTAAAGATGAGGTTAAGGTTCTCTGCCCAAGCCTGAGTACCGCTGCTGTAACGGGTTTTCTCCATACCGTCGGGGCCGTAGTCATGGGAGTCAACATACATAACATTCCATGTGGAGTCATTGATGTACTGATCCTCAGCGTAACCTGCTCTTACAGCACTGTTAGCATTTTCAAAGTTCCAGTGCATGGTGAAGTCGATAACACCTGTGCCGTTTGCCTTGCTGTAATCGGGAGTATGGTATGTAATTCCGTTTAAGAAAGCGTTGGTGGAGGTAGGACACTTACTGGCATCTCTATGAGAATCGTAATGGGCAATAGACTTCTGAACATTAGCTGTGGGACTGCTTGTATCCCAGTTGCCGATCCATTCGCTCTCGGTCTCTGCCCATGTAAAGAAGGCAGGAGATGAGGAGGGAATGTTGTGGTTCCAGGTTTCACGAACTCTTGAGCAAACCTCGCCGAAGATAAAGAAGTTTTCAACATTCTTGAACTTGGGGAAATAAGCGCTGTTCAGTGTCCAACGGTTGATGTGCTTTTCGGTATCAAGACGGAAAGCATCAACGCCCATGTCAACATATTCGAGAAATGTATCGGTCAGATACTTAGCAACCGCAGGGTTTTCGGTATTCAGGTCAACACAGTCACCTGCCATTGAGCCTTGCTGTTCAATAGAAGACTCATAACCCATGTTCTTCTCTCTGTGGTAGTAGTTATTGGGGTCATGGCTGCCGTTTGAAAGATTCTTGAGGATATCAAGACGGGCCTGGAACTGTGCTGCGGGATTAAGCGAGCTGTAGTTGGGATAGGACTTATCCAAATCACTGCCGGAGATGACCTGCATTGAATTGTCGGCATCCTCTAAATCCTTGATCGTGCTGTATTTCTTAGTGAACATTGCGCCGAGGAAAGCCTCTCCGAAGTTACCGCTATGGTTCCATACAACGTCCTGAACAATCTTCATATCTTTATCATGCGCTGCATTGATAAGGTCCTGATATGTGAAATCGGAGGACTCGTAACGAATATCAACAGTAGAAAAGTCGAATGCATGGTAGCCGTGGTAGTCATAACCGGAGGCATTTGTTACAACAGGGGTAATCCAAACTGCAGAAAATCCAAGTGCCTTGATGTAATCAAGCTTATCGGCAAGACCTTTGAAATCTCCGCGCCATGCAGGATCTGAGTCGGGGTTATTTGCCTGTTTATCGTCCCAACAATGAACATTGTTACCTGTGTCACCGTCGTAGAAACGGGTTGTAATTACGAAGTAGACAGATTCCTCACGGAAATCACCGCGCTCAGCGGTAGTTGTCGCCGGGCTTGCGCTCCAGCGGTTGTTTTTGTAGTACCAATCACCGGCATTTCGGGTAAGCTCCCCTGAGAGCTGGCCTGAAAGTGAACTTGTGCCGTCGGTAAACATAAGGTTAACCTTGGTTGAACTTGAGAAAGTGTACTTGTACCAGTTGGTACCGGTAGCGCTATCCGCAGTCATCTTTTCACCGGGATAGGAAGTCTCAAGGTTTTTAGGGAGCGCATTCCAATAGTAGATATAAGGCGTGCCGCCCTCGTGATAGTAATGCACGGTAATTCCTGTGTCTGCGCCTACCTCTGCTACATCTTCCTCAGCGGCGAGAGTTGAATAAACTCCTGCTGTAAGGCAAATAGCAAGGCAGAGAATAACCGCAAGCACCTGACTGATTCGCTTCATTACATATTCCTCCTTGTAAAAAAATGCAAAATTTCACATAATAACTTACTGTAATATTATACTAAAATAACAGAATACCAATTTTCTAAAATAGAATTATTGTTCTTTTCTCTGTTGTCACCAATGGGTATCCTCCTCTTTTGTGCATTATGTATACCTTATTTTATCCTACGGGCTAATAACTCTATCCGGAGCAAAAATCACAAAGGAATTCCGGAATACTCTCTATGCCCACACAACAAAACCATCGGTGTTCTTCTTAGGATTTCCGCGTCTAAAAAGCCAAATTAAAACCGCCCCGGTACAGAACCGAGGCGGTAAGTCGGATTTCAGTTTTGAAAAATCACTTTTCAAAAATTACTTAAGATAAGTAAGATTGGTTTCACCTATTGCACCGTCGATGCCGGTGAAGCCTGAAGCACAGCAAACATAAACTCTTGCATTTGCTTTGCCGATTGAGTCAACGGTAAGAGTTCCGTTTGTTACATTCTTAACATCACCTGTAATAGCATCGATATATGTGCCGTTGGGGATGCCCTTGAAGGTAGCGCCGCCGGAAACGGAAACAAGTGCCAAGCTGTCAACACCCTCGGCAGCATCGGAATAGCGGCGGATGTAAGCCATATTACCGGATACATACTTGCTGTCTACGGTGTACTGGCCCTTCTGGAGAGCGGGAATAGCACGGCGAACAGCGTTAAGCTTTGTGATGTGCTTTGCAAGGGGTGAAGAAAGAGTATCGGCTACTGTGCCGGAAGCTGTGTACTCGCTGAAATCGGTAGCGGTAACATCACCCTCGAGATAGTCGCCGAAGTAAGCGCGACCTGTATCTTCAAGAGGAGCGTTAGGACCTACATCCATCTGAACTCCAGCCTTGAACTGTACCTCACCGCCGTAGTAGAGGCAAGGAATACCGCGGAAGGTAAACATGAGAGAGAGGTTCTCTGCCCAAGTCTGAGTACTTCCTGTAAAGCGGGTCTTCTGACTCTGGTCGGGAGCGTAGTCATGAGACTCAACATAAACAACGTTCCAGGTGGAGTCGTTGAAATACTTGTCGCCGGACTTAGCAATTCCGAATGCGCCGCCTGCTGAGTCGAAGCACCAGTGCATCTGGAAGTCGATAGCGCCCATACCGGAGGACTTGCTGTAATCGGGAGTATGGTAATCAATACCGTTTAAGAACGCATTAGTAGAGGTAGGCTGGTTATTAACGCTGTCGTACTTCTCGTAGTGTTCGAAGGTGAGGTTCATGTTCTCATTAATTGATTCGGCAGAATTATCGTAATTCCACTGACTTGTAAGGCTTGTGTCGGGCTCATCCCATGTGTAGAACTGAACCGACTCACAAGCATGGTCACGATACCAAACCTGGCTAAAGCGGCAGCAAATCTCGCCGAACATATAGAAGTTGGGGTTGCCGACTGCTGCTGCAGCCTGGTTGATAGCGTCGTTATACATTGTATTGAGGGAAAGTCTTGAAATATGACGGACTGTATCAACACGGAAGCCGTCTACGCCCATGTCGATGTAGTCGGAATAAGTATCAACTAAATACTCTGCAACTGCGGGATTTTCTGTGTTAAGGTCAACGCAGTCACCTGCAATCTGAGCGTACTTACAGGTCCAGTCGTCCCAGTTAAGGCTCTGGAAATAACCTGTGTGATAGTAGTTGTTGGGGTTGTACTTATCGCTTGTGGAAACCTTATCCATTGTGAAGTCAGTACTGCTGGGATGTGAACCTGTTGAGTTCTGGCTTGAAGAGGAAAGGTTCTTCATAAGGTCAAGTCTCTGCTGATACTGAACTGCAGGCTTCTGTGCGTAGTATGCCTCGGGAGAGGCGAGACCGTAGCTTTCGAGGAGATAATCTGTGGGTATCATTGATTCCTCAAGGTTTGAGAGGTCAGCTGACAAATCTTTTTCAAATACGGGACAGAAGAAGCTCTCGCCGAAGTTGCCTGTATGCTGCCAAACAACATCCTGGATGATTTTCATATCCTTTTCATGGGCAGCGTCGATAAGGTCTTGATAAGTTGCTCCCTCGGATTCATAACGAACATCAACTGTAGCAAAATCCATAGCATGATAGCCGTGGTAGTCATAGCCGGAGCCGTTGGTTACAACGGGAGTAATCCAAATTGCGGAGAATCCTAAGGCCTTAATATAGTCAAGCTTGTCGATAAGGCCCTTGAAGTCACCGCGCCATGCGGGGTCTGAGTCGGGGTTACCTGCCTGGGGGTCATCCCAGCAATGAACATTGTTGCCTGTGTCACCGTCATAGAAACGGGTTGTGATGATAAAGTAGATGGTGTCCTCACGCATATCGGAGGAATCATAATCCCTGGGAACATCGGGATTATAGCTGCGCCATTTACCGTCTTTATACCACCATTCACCGGTGGTACGGGAAAGCTCGCCGGAGATCTGACCCTCGAGGGTGTCAGTTCCGTCGGTGAAGATTAGGTTAACCTTTGTTAAATCTTTGAATGTAAACTTGTACCAGTTGCCGCCTGTCTGGGTACTGTCAAGGGACATCTTTACACCGGGATACTCTACCTCAACATTCTGAGGAAGTGAGTTCCAATAGTACACATAGGGAGTTGTTTTCCCGTCGCCCTTGAAGTAAACCGTGATGCCGGATGCGGTATCGGCTGCTACCTCTGCAGTATCAGCAGTTGCAGCATTTACGCCGACAATACCGGCAGTAACAGTCAGGATTAATACCAGTACAAGAGCTAATATTCTCTTACACTTATTCATAACTAATTCTCCTTACCACTGGGTAATAATGCCCGCAACCTTCTTCTGGATTGCAGTCGCATCCTTAACATTAATAGAATCGTTGCCGTCAACCTCAGCGTTAATCATACCCTGAGCAGAGAGTTTCTCAATACCTGCAACATGCTTCTGTACTGCTGTAGCGTCCTTAACGTTAACCTTGCCGTCACAGTCAGCGTCGCCCTTGAGAGTAGTACCGGGTACAATGGGATCTGTGGGATTTGTGGGATCTGTTGGCTTAGCATCCTCGGGAACTTCGACAAGAATAGTCTTCGTTGCAACTTTGCCCTCGCTGTCCTTAGCGGAAACTGCGATTTCATAAGTTGCCTTAGCCTCAAGAGTCAAGGAGTAGGTATTCTTGCTTGAATATGCCTGAACGGTCTGGCCGTTAATCTTAAACTCATAAGTGTAGGGAGCTACACCGCCGGAAGCTGAAGCTGTGATAACAACTGTTGAGCCTGCGGTCTGCTTGCCGGATACAGAGGCTGTTACCTTGAGCTCACCGGGAGCAGAAAGCTTATCCACACACTCATACTGGTAGGTTCTGGTAACTGTGGAGTTATCGGAGCCCTGTACGGATACTTCAATCTCATAAGTTCCGAGAGCAGTGGGAGTAAACTTGTACTGGCTGCCTGTTGTGTAGTAAGGAACATTTGAAACATTGCCCTTGGGATCGGTAATCTTAACCTTGTAGAAAAGAAGCTTTGTGCCGGTGTTACCGCCACCTGCTGTGATGTCGATATTGGCAACCTTGCCCTTTTCGATTTCGTTGTTCTCCGAATTTGTGGGAGTAACCGAAACAGTCTGTACTACAGGCTTAACTTCAGCGTTAATGTCCTTAACCTGGAAGGTCATGGTCTTTTCAATAGTCTCGCCTGCGGAATCCTTAACAGAGAACTTGATTGTATAGTTTCCTGCCTCTGTGGGAGTCCAAGTTGCGGTATTTAAGGGAGAGTAAGCGCTGATTACGGTGGAGTCAACAGCAAACTGATACTGAAGGTCTCCCTCGCCGCCTGCAGCCTCCATGGAAAGCTTAACCTCAACACCTGTGTACTGAGGAGCAGCGGGGTCAGCGGTTGCACTTGTAATACGGAGCTTTGTTAAGTCGTAAACTTCCCACTTACCGGTCGAGTTATCGTAGATATACTCGGAGCCGGGGAAATTAAGGTCACCGGTCTGAGTGCCGCTTCCGTTATTGAAGATTACATTCTTGTATGCCTTGTCAACCGTAATCATCCAAACATTGTCGCCGATGTTGGTTGCGGTTTTTCCGGGCCATGCGCTGTTATTGTCAGTGTCGCTGTTCCACATGTAAATCGACACTGAACTCCAGCCTGCAGTGTTTTTGCAGTAAACTGCATACTCACCGCTTCCGACATTTCCGGGTGTTGTTGGAGTTGTGGGAGTTGTGGGGTTTGTGGGATTTGT
>JAUNJO010000013.1:7617-37657 GCA_030533225.1 Eubacteriales bacterium | reverse complement strand
TTCCCAAAATACAACAGTTTTTTCTATATATAGCTCATAATTTTTATAAAAAATGAATAAAACGCCATTAATTCCCAAAAATCAATTTTTGCAACAGGGCTATGGCTGTTATAAAACTATTATTCGCAGTCTTGAAAAGTTAATATCTGTATGATATACTACTTTCGTTTGGAGATGATAACATGAAAAAATGTGAATACTGTGCAAAGGAAATCAGTTACCATGAAATATACTGCTGTAAAGAATGTGAGGAAAAATCCCAAAAATTCTACGATATTCGCGTAAAATTTCAAAAACTTATGTCAATCCTCAACATCACCGGCACACTTCTCATTGCTTTCGGTATTTTCGCCACTCCTCTTCATGATTTCGCCGGCCCTCTTATTATGGCAGGCGGCGGACTTACGGTGGGAATACTTACACTTATCCTGCCCACGCCGCCGGTGAACTTCACTGAAAAATATAAAATCAAAAAATCCGTAAATATCGTTCGAATATTCGGAATTGTGCTGATTGTTTTCGGTTTAGCCAGCCTCGGCGCAGGACTTTTCAAAATTTTTGCATAATATGAAATTTCGAGTCAAAACTATTAGAGCAATAATAAAACAGGAGGTTTTAGTATGCTCGACAGAATAGCTTTGGCTCTTCTTATTATCGGCGGTATCAACTGGGGCAGTATCGGACTTTTTCAGTTTGACTTAGTTGCATGGATCTTCGGTGGTCAGACCGGTATTATTGCAAGAATTGTCTACACTCTTGTAGCGCTGTCTGCTCTTTGGTGCATCACGCTTCTCTTTAGAGACAGAAAAAGCGAAAGCACTGATTACAATGAGCTTTCAAGCGAATCAGGAGCGTAAAAAACTGTATTCATAAGACAAGGGTCGATTCATTCGGCTCTTGTTTTTTCTGTAAAAAAAACTCGCAGTTCACGGGAAACTGCGAGTTATATTAAACATAATATTACTTGCCCTCAACCAAAGCCTTGGTATCTCTTGCGATAACAAGCTCCTCGTTGGTAGCAATTACCCATACGGGAATAGAGGAATCCTCTGCGGAGATTTCACCGGTCTTGCCCTTTGAAGCCAAGTTCTTGTCGCTGTCAATCTTAACGCCGAGAGCCTTGAGATAGCCGCAAACCTCCTCACGGAGCTGAGGCTGGTTTTCACCGAGACCTGCGGTGAATACAATACCGTCGCAACCGCCGAGAGCCACATAGAAACTGCCGATGAACTTGGCAATCTGATAGTAGAGCATCTCGTGTGCAAGATGTGCACGCTCGTTGCCTTCCTCTTCTGCCTTGGAAACATCGCGGTCATCGGAGGAAACGCCGGAAATGCCCAAAAGACCGCTCTTCTTGTTGAGCAGCTCGCTCATCTCACCGGGAGTGATGCCCTCTTTCTCGGCTATGAATGTAACAACCGAGGGGTCAAGACTTCCGGAACGGGTACCCATCATAAAGCCGTCAAGGGGAGTAAGTCCCATTGTGGTGTCGATAACTTTGCCGCCGTCAACAGCTGTGATAGATGAACCGTTGCCGATGTGACAGGTGATAAGCTTTAAGTCCTTGATGTCGCGGCCGAGCTTCGCTGCCATTTCACCGCTTACATAACGGTGAGATGTACCGTGGAAACCGTAACGGCGAACCTGATACTTCTCGTAATACTCATAAGGAACTGCGTACATATATGCTTTCGGGGGCATTGTGGAGTGGAAAGCGGTATCAAATACCACTACCTCGGGAACGCTGTCACCGAAGACCTGATAACATCCGCGAATAGCCTGAACATGACCTTTGTTATGTAAAGGTGCAAGAGGAATAAGGCTCTCGATGCCCTTGATAACCTTCTCGTCTACAAGCACCGACTCGCTGAAAAGAGCGCCGCCCTGAACGATTCTGTGACCTATAGCGGAAACTTCGGAAAGGTCGGAGATTACGCCGACTTCCCCGTCAAGAAGTGCCTCCTTAACCTGAAGAAATGCAGCGGTGTGATCCGGCATTACCACTTCCTTTTTCATCTCTCTGCCGTCAGCGGTCTTGTGACCGATGAAAGAGCCTGCGTCACCGATACGCTCGCAGTTGCCCTTACACACCATCTGCTCATTGTCCATATCTATGAGCTGGTACTTCAGAGAGGAGCTGCCTGCGTTAATAACAAGAATTTTCATAAATTCTGCCTCCGTTTATTGAATAATTAAAATAAATAACCTATAATATAATAGTACATTAAGTCGAAAGTTTCAAGTGTTTTTTTAGGGCGGTGAAAAAATGAAGGTTGCAGGAGTTATCTGCGAATACAATCCCTTTCACAAAGGTCACGAATATCTGCTGAAGGCTCTGCGCCGTGAAGGTTTTGACGCAGTAGTTGCCGTTATGAGCGGAAGCTTTACCCAGAGAGGCGAAGTAGCTATACTCTCGAAATTCTACAGAACCGAACTGGCGCTAAAGGGCGGTGCCGACTTGGTTATTGAGCTTCCCACGCCCTACGCTGCAGCAACAGCCGAAAGATTTGCCTGCGGCGGATGTGAAATACTGAAGGCTTTGGGCTGTGTTGATGCCGTGTTTTTCGGAAGCGAATGCGGAGACAGGGAAAAAATCATCACCGCCGCAAAGGCGACACAGGACGAAAAAGTGCTTTTGTGCCTCAAAGAATACATGAATGACGGAGAATACTATCCCTCTGCTCTAAAAAAGGCGGTCGGGGACATATACGGTAATGAAATTGCAGAGATTATATCCTCCCCCAATAACACATTGGGAGTTGAATATGCAAAACAACTCCTGACGAGCAGCATGGAGATCAGAACCGTTAAGAGAGTCGGTGAAAGTCACGACAGCCAAAAGGCCGACAGCTTCTTTGCAAGCGCTTCTTTCATCAGAAACCGTGTGAAAAACGGCGAGTCTGTTTCTGAGTTTTTACCGATTCGTACCGATTTCGGTAACCCTGCGCTGAGTAATTACGGAGAAAGAGCAATGCTTGCGAAGCTGAGAAGCATGACCCTCGGGGAAATAGAGAATCTGCCGGATGTAAACGAGGGACTTCACCACCGAATATACGAGGCGATAAGGCAGGAAAGCACGGTGGAGGGTATTCTCGCAAGAGTCAAAACAAAGCGTTACACCATGGCAAGGCTTCGGAGAATCCTCATCTGCGCCTTTCTCGGAATCACCAAGGATATTCAAAGTCTGCCTGTATCATACATCAGAGTTTTGGGATTTAATTCTCAAGGAGAATTATTACTTAAAGAAGCCAAGCAGAAAGCAAGCCTTCCTTTTGTTATAAATGTTGCAAAGGATATGAACAATTTAGACGAAATGACTAAAAAAACTCTGGAAATTGACATAAGGGCAACAGACCTGAGAACAGTATTTGAAAAATCCCCAACGGCTTGCGGTCAGGATTTCACTGCTAAGATAATTAAGGCATAAAATATTAGGGTTGCAAAAAGTGGCATTGAGAAAAACTCAATGCCACAATTTTTATATCGGATAAGTTTTTTTGTCTTTATCGAGTAAGACGGGATTTACCCCAAGCTGGGCCATACGGCGTTTCTCGAAGAAATCAACGGATACTTTCGGGAACATTGCATAGGAGAGAACATCCTCCTCCTGCTGTGCGTAAGCCTTCGCCTCTTCACGGAGCTTCTCAAGTTCGGGGGGAAGCAAATCCGCAGGACGGCAGGTTACGGGTTCCATATCTCCGATAATCTTCTTTCTGAACTCAGGGTCAATGGGCACGGGGGTTGTGCCGTACTTTCCTGCCACCATGTCCTTGAACTCATTGGTGCACATCTTGTAGCGCTCGCCCATAATCACATTGTAAACCGCCTGTGTGCCTACAATCTGAGAGGTGGGAGTAACCAAAGGAGGATAGCCTGAGTCCTGACGAACTCTGGGAACTTCCTCTAACACTTCGGTGAGTTTGTCCTCTTTGCCTGCCTGTTTCAGCTGAGAGAGAAGGTTTGAAAGCATACCGCCGGGAACCTGATAGATGAGTGCTTTTGCGTCGGTTGCAAGCATTTTGTGGTCGATAAGACCCGACTTAATGTACTTTTCACGCAAGGTCATAAAATACTCGCGGATCTCGGAAAGAGCAACCAGATCTATTCCTGTGTCGTACTCGGTGCCCTCAAGTGCGGCTACCATTGACTCGGTAGGTGCATGAGAAGTACCTAAAGCCAAGGGGCTGATTGCGGTGTCAATCATATCGGCGCCTGCCTCGATGCACTTAAGCAGACACATTGATGCAAGACCTGAGGTGTAGTGGGTGTGAATCTGCACAGGAAGGTCAACTTCCTTTTTGATTGCTTTTACCAAAGATTCCGTCTTGTAAGGTGTGAGCAAGGCTGCCATGTCTTTGATACAGATTGTGTCTGCGCCTGCATCACGAATACGCTTTGCATACTCCACATAATATTCGTCGGTGAAAACCGGCCCTGTGGTGTAGCTGATTGCCACCTGAACCTCCGCTTTTTCGCGTTTAGCTGCCCTTATGGCGCTCTGTAGATTCTTAATATCGTTAAGAGCATCAAAAATACGGATTATATCCATGCCGTTTGCCACAGTCTTCTGAACGAAATATTCAAGCACATCGTCAGCATAATGACGGTAACCGAGCATATTCTGACCGCGGAAAAGCATCTGAAGTTTGGTATTGGGGCAATTATCCTTAATGGTACGAAGTCTTTGCCAGGGGTCTTCGTTTAAGAAACGAAGGCAGGAGTCAAAGGTAGCACCGCCCCAACATTCGAGAGAATAAAAGCCGATTGAATCCAGCTTTTTAAGTATAGGAAGCATATCTTCGGTGGTCATACGAGTCGCCAAAAGTGACTGATGAGCATCACGAAGGGCTGTTTCTGTGATTTTGATTTGCTTTGCCATAATACCACCAATCAGTTAAGAGTAATCAAAAGTGCGCCTGTTTCTACATTTGAGCCACTCTGCACATTGATGCTTGCCACAGTACCTGCTTCGGGTGCGGGAATTTCGTTCTCCATCTTCATAGCCTCAAGAACTATTACTGTGTCTCCTTTATTCACCTGCTGTCCCACAGATACTTTAATTGAAAGGATTGTGCCGGGCATGGGGGCAGTGACCTCTACCGAGCCGGTTGTGCCTGTTGCGACAGGTGCAGCGGGTGCCTTTGCCGGTGCAGGGGCAGGAGCAGCTGCAGGGGCAGGAGCCTGTGTGGGTGCCGATGAGCCGGAAACCTCCTCAACCTGTACATCATAAGTTACACCGTTGACGGTAATCTTTAAGTTTTTCATCAGTATTACTCCTTTATATTGTAGAGTGTTTCTTAGGCATGGTCTCGACCCTTTTCGCACTAAGAACATCAAGATAATTCACAAGTATTCCCCGAAGTACGGAATAGTCACATACAGCGTCGATAAAACCCTGTCGGGCAGCTGTTGTCACGGAAAGCTCCGTGGCAATAAAATCTTTAATCATCTTATCCTGCTCGGCTACTGTGCCCTCTTTCAGCTTATCGCCCAAAAGAATATAGGCAGTTGCCTCGGCTGAGGCAGGAGAAACTACAGCGCCTTCAATACCGATTACGACATCAACACCTGCGCCGCGGCCTGCAAGAGTCATGTAAGAAATACCGCAAGCTTTACCTGTCACTACTGAAATCTTAGGAGTTGTTGCCTCGGCATAGGCACTGAGAAGTGTCTTTGTACTTGAAAGGCACTTAAATCCCTCGCAGTCCACCGCTGTGATAACGGGAATGGAAAAAGCGTCACAGAACCGAACAAAACTTGCGATTCGTGTGGCTGTTTTAGCTTCCAGCATTTCACCTATGGTTTTAACAACACCTACGGTTGCACCCATTAAGCGATTGAGAGAAATCTCAGCATCTTTCATTGTCTTTTCAAAGAGGAGAAGTTTCTGCCGGCTGTCAAAAGCCGAGTCAAAATCAACTGCAGCTTCCTCTGTAACATCAAATGCTACGGGTGCAAGCGAAAGATTATTGGCGGGAACATAAGAGAGAATACTCTTGACAGCCTCCAGGGCTTGAACATCATTATCTACAAGGATTGAGGCTTTTCCCTCCCCCGAACATCCGCAGTCGGAGATGCTGAAAGCCGTGCCCCTTGCCTTCACAATAAAGTCTGCGCTGCTTGCAAGAAGTGCAGTTGAGGAAATGCAGTCACCTAATAAAACGGAAATTTGCGGAACTACTCCGGAAAGCTGAGTGCTGAAGGAAAGAAGTTCGCCCACAGCGTCAAGGAGCATATTGCCCTCGGCGATTTTGCCTGCGCTTGTCCGATAAAACCCGACTATGGGATAGCCGGTGTGCAGTGCCATAGAGTATAACTTCAAAAGTTTATTAGCACCCACAACACTCATAGAACCTGAGTCCTTTTCCCCACGCTGAACAAAAGCATACACATTCATGTCACTCACTTTTCCGAAGGAGGCAAACGCACCGGCCTTTTCCCCGAGAGAGCCGAGTTCGGGACAAATTTCGGTGAATACACCCTCATCGTATAAGCCTGACAGAATCTCTAAATCGGTCATGGTATTAGTTTTAATGTTTTCAATGCCCATAAGAAGCCTCCCAAAGCATTCGTATCTATCTTTAATTATACATAAAGGGCAAATAAATTACAAGCAGAATTTACTTACCCTTTTTTGTGCAATATTAACTGTGGCACTCTCCGCCACAGCCTTTACAGACACCGCCGAAAAATTTATTGAGGTAAAGTATGTAATACTCACCGTTTCTGAAAAAACCCAGTTCTTCCAATATGGGAAGAATTGATGTATCCTTGGTGCAAAGGGTGATTATACCCTCGTTCAGTGCAATTGAGCCTACAGCACGAAAAAGTCCGTCAGCCCGCAAAAATGCTGTATTGCCCTTAACCTCGCCAACTTTTACATCCAAAATCTCCATGGCGGATTTATACGGTCTGTAAGCAATGTGACCGCACTCTACCCCGTCCTCTTTATATATGAGCAGGGTTGCGTCCTTGGGGTATGCACTCAGACGGTCATTATCTTTGCAAGGTAAAATAGATAACATTTGTGTTCTCCTTAACTTTTATTAAACCACATGTCTTGAGGGATTGGGGTCAGAGGTGAGCTTCTTCACTTCTTCTGCTGTCAAGTCACGCCAATCGCCCTTTTTGAGCATGCCGAGTTTAACTTGTCCGATTGCAGTACGGCGAAGTCGGGCAACCTCTAAGCCCAAAAGTTCGCACATACGGCGGATTTGACGGTTTCTGCCCTCGCGCAGAAGTATCTCAAGCACAACTCTGCCCTCCTGACGGCTTATCACCCTCACCTCGGCAGGTGCAGTCTTTCTGCCGTCAAGCATCATTCCGTTTTCAAATTCGGCAATCATCTCATCGGTCACTACAGGTCGTACAGTTACTCGGTAGATTTTGTAGATATCCTTTTTGGGATGCATTACGGTGTTCGCAAACTCTCCATCGTTGGTAAACAGAAGCATGCCTTCGCTGTCCCGGTCAAGACGGCCTACAGGGTAAACTCTCTCGGGAATGTCCGAAACCAGCTCTGCAACGCACTTTCTGCCCTTTTCGTCACTCATGGTAGTAACATAACCGCGGGGCTTATTCAGCATAATATAACGAAGTTTCGGCTTTGCCGAGGCGGTTACCCGCCTGCCGTTTACCATGACCTTGTCCTTATAGGGATTAACCTTATCACCGATACTTGCAACCACTCCGTTTACCTTAACCGAGCCTTGACGGATTAACTCCTCGGACTTGCGTCTCGAGGCAACTCCGCAATCGGCTAACATTTTTTGAAGTCTTACATAATTAGTCTTTGCCATAACAATTCCTTTTCGCCTAAAGCATTTTAATTCTTATTTAGAATAATCTATAATATAGGTTTCGGAAAAACCTGATTATGAAATTTGATTTTTCCCCGTCTATTGACTCCTTTGCAACCAAGGGGACTTCAAGGAGGATTTCCCCCTCCGATTCAAAGATAAGTTTTCCGTAATTTTCGCCCTTTTTCACAGGAGTAAAGCACACAGGCGGTATAAACGCCTTGCTTGTAACTGCGTCTGCCTTATCCTTTTTGAGAACAAGCGTCTGAGACCTTTCAGGCACAAGAGAAAGAGGGTATTTTCCGCCCACAACTACTGTTTCGAATGTGCTGTCCTCAATGCTTACCGAAAGCGCCGAGTAATTCTCAAAGCCATAGTTATAAAGGGAGATATGGTCCTCCCAGTCGTTGCCGTCATCAAAGGTCACCGCCACAAGAGTAAGATTATCCTTTTCACTGCAGGTCACAAGACACCTGCCGTCCTGTATGGTATAGCCTGTCTTACCTCCCACGCAAGGTTCATACAGGCTTAACAGTCGGTTGTGATTTTCATATGTAGTTGTTTTACCCTTTGGAGATACAAACTTAACATCCACAGACCTCTCCCCTGTTATCTCCCGAAAGTGGGGATTTTCCATTGCATATGCCATCAAAAGTGCCATATCGTAGGCTGTTGAGTAGTGGTTTTCATCGGGAAGTCCGCTGGGAGTTACGAAGTTGGTGGACTTCATGCCGATTTCCTGCGCCTTACGGTTCATCCTGACTGCAAAATCCTCAAGTGAACCGCATAGGCTTATTGCAACCGCATTGGCGGCATCATTGCCCGAAGCGGCAAGCATTCCCTTACAGAGCTCAAACAGGGTGAGTTTTTCCCCTGTTTCAAGGTACATAGAGCTTCCCTCTGCCTGCATTTCCTCATTAAAGGTCACCAAAGTTTCAAGTGGGTTTTGCTCCTCCAAAGCTATCAGGGCTGTCATTATCTTAGTGGTACTTGCCATACCCATTGGGGAGTAAGCATTTTTCTCCAAAAGAACTTTTTTATTGTCCGCACAGTACAGAATATGTGCCGACGCTGAGGTTTTAATACTTTGTGCGTTTACAGAAATAACCGATGAAAATAAAACTATAATTCCCGCAAGGAATATTGACACGAATTTTCTCATAAAAACCACCCCGATACAAAATATGCTCGGGGTGGTATATTATTCGTTAGAAAATATCGTCGTCACCGATTTCGGGATTTTCCTTCTTCTCGCCGTCGAAAAGTCCCTTAACCTTTTCAAACATTTCAGGTACCATACCGATAATTCTGTCTGCAGGGCCTTCGTAGTTCTCAATGGCAACAAACTTAACATCACCCTTGATTACAACGAGGAAACCTACCGGGTGAATGCTTACGCCTGCACCGCCGCCGCCGCCGAATGCGGGATTTGTGTTCTCCTTCTTTGTTACGATGTCAGAGCCGCCGGAGGCAAAGCCGTAGCTTACCTTGGACACGGGAATGATGATTGTGCCGTCGGGGGAGGTGATGGGACTGCCGACTACGGTGTTAACATCCACCATTTGCTTAATTTTGTCCAAAGTGGTATCCATAAGACCGTTAATGGGATGATCGTTCATTTTACATTCTCCTTTATTTTATGATTCTTTAGTTTCTTCTGTATCTTTATTTATAGCCTCGAGCAAGGCTCTAAACAACTTAATATAGGGTTTTGCATTGCGTACCAACAAGAGCATCAGGCTCATCGGGGTTATTGAAACATAGATGTCAGCTTCAATATAAGGCTGTGCGCCCTCGGTATAATTAGGCAAAATATCAACTTGGCTCTCCTTGTACTTTTTAGCAGCAGCAAGGATTTGAGAAGCAACGGGACAAATGACTGAATATGCCCAGCCACAGACAATAGCGGTGTCGGCGGCATCACTGCCGGCATAGATAATCTTTAGGTTGAATCTGTTGACGGTTGAGGCGCTGAGCAGTCCCGAAAGGATGCTCCACACGCTTTTTGCAAGGGACTTTGCTATGTTTATCAGTCCCGTGAAACCGTATCTTTCGTAAAGCTTTCGGAAATCAAGAGTTGTCTTGTTTTTGTCCTCAGGCTTATCCGTTGTTTCCTCTTGTTTTTTCTTTTTTCTTTTTTTCTTTTTCTTAGGTTTTTTGCGTGGATATATTGTAAAGGTAATTCCAAAGCACTTTAGCTTTATACTGACAACATCTGTTTCGTTGTTGTAATAGAGCTTAATACCTATGGGCGATAAAAGTAAGATTATGCCCAATAACAGCAATACTCCTAAGACAATGAAAAGATATTTCATAATCTATCCCTCATTGAGGTTATTGAAATCGGTGTTACTTTGTGGCTTCTTCAACAATTTCCTCTACAGTTGCGGAAATTGTTGCCTCCCCGGGCGATTCGCCGTTATCATCAGCGACGCTGTCCTCAGACGCTTCCGACTCAAAGATACTCAGCTGTGAATCATCAGCACTCTCGTTCTTATTCTTGTCGCTGTCGGGAATTTCGGGAAGCTCACATAGGTCGGAAATACCAAAACAGCGAAGGAAATTTTCCGTTGTGCCGTAAACTAAGGGCCTGCCGGGAAGCTCAAGCCTGCCTTTTTCTTCAATCAGGTCTTTAGCTGTCAATGAACCGATAACACCCGAGCAGTCCACACCTCGCACCTGCTCAACAAAAGCCTTTGTAACAGGCTGGTTGTATGCTACTACGGCCAATACCTCCAAAGCGGCCTGGGACAGAGGGGTGTTACGCCTCAAATCCATAACTGTGCGGATTTGTGGGGCATATTCCTCAGCTGACACCATTTGGTAGGAATTTTCAAGCCGCAAAATTGTTATTCCACGGTTTGCCTCTTTATATTCCAAAAGTAAGGCTTCAAGCTCTTTTTTCGCCTGAGATTCGGAAAGTTCCAAAGCTGTTGCAATTCGACTCACAGGCACAGAATCGCCACTTGCAAAAAGTATGGCTTCTATAGCGTTTCTAATACTCTTTTCTTCCATGACGCTCCTCCTCAATCATTCTTACCCGGGCGCTGTCGCCGTCACCGTCAATATAAACCCTCTTACCCTTTACAAGTTCTAAAACCGCCAAGAAGGTGGCGACTAAATCGCTCTTTCCCTGACAGGCTTCAAACAAATCCGAATAAGCCACGGACTTTTTGTGCCAAAGCTTTCGAAGCACCCGGATAATTCGGGAGTTGACGGATATAACCTTTTTTTCAACGATGCCCGAAAAGGCTTCCCGTGAAGGCGGGAGTTTCCGTTTACCTCTGCCGACAGCCGCTATGTACGCCTTCATAATATCACTGCTTGGATGCTCGCGGTTGTAGGTTAAGTCGAATTCAATAGGAGAAGCTCCTCGAGTGAATCTGTCAAAACTCACCATGGGTGCAAGCTTTGACGCAACCTGGCGGCAAAGTGCATACTCGATAAGCTGGCCTTCAAGCTCACTTTTGAGTTGTTCTGCCTCCTCCTTGTACTTGGGAAGGAGCATTACCGACTTGATGTAAACAAGTCTCGACGCCATCTCGAGAAACTCGGAGGCAATGTCCATATCTTCACTTTGCATTCTTTCAATCTGCTCCATATACTGAGAAAGCAACAGAGAGATTTCGATGTCGCAAATGTCGATTTTATTCTTTGAAATCAACAGTAAAAGCAGATCGAGAGGTCCCTCAAAGACCGGCAGCTTGTACTGTAATTCTATCTTATTTTCCAATGCTGCCACCTGCCTTTCTAAAGTAAAAAATTACCCGATAAAACTTAATGAGCAAAAATCAAAGAGATATCCCGAAATGAAACTAATAGGTCCGTTTAGCAGTCCTGTAAAGAGAAGTGCATACAGCACAAGAGTGAAAATCATCTGATAACGGTAGCAAAACTCCACAGCCTTGTCGGGCAGAAGCACAAACAAAATCTTGCTTCCGTCAAGGGGAGGAATCGGCAACAGATTAAACACAGCCAAAGTCACATTGATATTAATATAAACGGCCAGAAAGGTGATGACAAAATTCAGTATTTTAACCAATACATTATAGACTTCGACACTTGCAACAGCGGGAGCAATCAAGGGAAATACAAGTCTGATTATAAGCATCAAAACTCCGCCCAAAAGTCCGCAAATAATATTCGACACAGGACCTGCAAGAGCAACAATGCCCATGTAGAGCTTGGGTTTCTTGAAATATGTGGGATTTATAGGTACGGCTTTTGCCCAGCCAAAGCCGAAAAGCAACATGCAAAGTGCACCCATAATATCAATGTGAACCAAAGGATTAAGAGAGAGTCTGCCTCTTGATTTTATTGATTTATCCCCCAAAAGTAGTGCTACACCTGCATGAGCGAACTCATGAACGGGAAGGATGAGAAATATCATCAAAGCTATAACCGCAATGTGGATAACAGCACCTGAAAGGGAAAATCCACCTTGAAGAAAATCCAAAAGCATAACTTGCCTCCAAACATCAAATAGTTAAAAGAAGATAGCGATTATCCACGACAAGGGAACGGAAATCACATTATACAAAAACGAGATTACATACTTAGAAAATTCATCAATAAATCCGTCAGGCTTGCCGATTGTAATAAAGAGCACCACAAAAATACCGAGTGCAACCAAAATATGGTTATTCATCAAAGCATCTATCCAATTCGGTCTTAATACAACCTTAAGAATATCGCCCATATCAAAGGGAATCATCGGAATCAAATTGACAATGGCAGACATCATGCATATACGCATCAAGAAGTAAATTGCAGTGTATATGGCGAAGTAGATATATTCAGAGGTGCTACCTAAGCTCTCTGTTTGGGATACGATTCCGATATCGTATAGACCGATTGTACGCAGCAGCGAATAAACAAATACGCCGATAAGCGAAAAAATCAAATACACTGCAATACCCACTGCACTTACGCCTAATGTACCCAGTGCAGGACGGTAAAAGCGGTTGCGTTTGTAATTTACGGGGGCGGTAAGTCCGATATTCAGCACCAAAAGAGAGAAAACACCGATAAGATGAAAGCTCTTATAGGGATTCATGGTATAACTGCCTCTGTTTTTAATATTGGTGTCGCCGCATGCCTTTGCGACCTTAACCTTGGCAAAATTATGCACAGGAGCTACAAAAAGCAAAAAGACGGCGACGGCTAAAGCATAACCTATACACATGGTGATGAAAACTTCTTTTCTGCCGGCATAACTACCGTAGGAAGTGATTAATCCATACATTTCGTACTGCCCCTTTCCGTCAAACTATATACCTATTCACGATAACAATCATATTTATTACATTATATAATATATGTACTGAAAAAACAAGAAAAGTTTTTTCAAAAAACACTTGCATTTTGTAAAGGTTTCTGTTATTATAATTGAGTTACAAACGATACTATGTCATTTAAGGAGGTGCAGAAGCATGGCAAAATGTGATTTCTGCGGTAAGGACGTAAAGTTCGGTATTAAGGTATCTCACTCACACAGACGCTCCAACAGAACTTGGAAGCCCAACGTACAAAGAGTAAAAGCCGTTGTAAACGGTACAACCAAGCACGTTTATGCTTGCACCCGCTGCTTACGTTCAGGTAAAGTTCAGAGAGCTGTTTGATTTTTCTGAAATTAATACACATGGCAAATCCCCTTGATTTCGGTCAAGGGGATTTTTGTTTTATATACATACACACAACGGGAGTTATATCCATACACACAAAAAGTCGCCCTGCATAAGCAGAGCGACCTTTTTGTTTCAGAAACTTAATTATCCTGCAATCTCAGCGCGGAGAGCCTCCATGTCGGGCTTTTCCTCGTAAACTGTGAGGAATTTGCCCTTGTTTACTACACCTGCATCATTAATTACAATCCAAATCTCGGATGCGGTGTTACCGGTGTAGTCGGCACTCTGAGGTGAGCCGTTGTTGGAGATGATGATAGAATACTCTATACCCTCGGGAAGAGCCGCGTCGATTGAGTACCAGCCGTCACCTTCAGGAAGCATAGCAACACCGGGCCAGTTGCTAAATGCGTTGGTGCTTCCTGCCCATGCCCAAATATAGGGTGTCCATGTCTGAGTCTCATCAAGGTGAATTGCATGAATCTTGTAGCCGGAGGCACTGTAAAGGTAGTAGAAATCAACATTTGTTGTACCGGCGGGAACAATACCCTCTGCGTTATCGGGGAGCTTGGTTTCGTCTACTGCGTAAAGCTCGATAGCAATAGGAGTAGTTTTGTACTCTTCCCCTACTCTGTACTTTTTAACAATTGGAGCAGAAAGAGTAGCCTCTGTGCCGTCGTCCTTAACTGTTAAGAAGTTAGTGGTAACAGTAGCTATGCTGACATCCATATCGACAAGGTGTTTCTGGAGCATGGTTACATCCTTAACATTAACACTGTTGCTGTAGTCGTAGTCTGCCTTTTTCTTCTGTTCTTCGGTAAGGGTGAGAATTTTGGCAAGGCTCTTCTGAATGTAAGTAGCATCCTTGATGTTAACTTTGCCGTCACCGTCAACATCACCGTCTAAAAGAGAAGGAGCAACATAAGGCTTATAGTAATAAGTAACTGTTGCGTCATTCTTGGTAAACTTGCCCTTTGCGTCACCATCAACTCTGCTTAAGTCATACACAAGACCGAGTGAAGAGTCAACAGCAGTTTCATATCCTGTGTCGATTTCACCTGTGATAACCTGTGAAGATAAAATCTCGCCGGTTTTCTCGTTTACATGCTTAACTGTTAACTTGCCGTCGCCTGACTTAAGGCCTACTGCCTCGTAGCTTGCCTTGTCAACTGCAATAATACAGCTGGAGGGAGCAACTGTAAAGGTGTTACCCTTTACCTCGTAGAGAGCGTCAAGACCTGCGCAGGTCTCATCTGCAATTACTACCCATTCGGATACGGAGTCGTCCAGCATAGTGATGTCAAAAGACTCAAAGGGGTTGGAGTTGTAGATAACTGCAATCTTGTCCCACTCGCCCTCGGTTGAGTTGTCAATTGTAAATCCTAAAGTATCGTCAACGCTTGCAAGTGAACCGTTGAGAGTGTAACTTGTTTTGAAGGTATCGTCGCCTGCTGTGAAGGGGCTGAATGCCTTACGGATATCGATAATACCTCTGTAGTAGGAAACAAGGTCTGCGTTGGAAGCAGCAAGTGACCAATCAATCTGGTTTACTGTAACAGATGATTTATAGCTGTTGTGGTCGCCGTCCTTGGAACGGGCCATCTCTTCACCTGCATGGTAGAAACAGATACCCTGAGAAGTGCCCACAATGGCAGCGCTGAGCTTATTCATAGCAATAAGGTCTGAATATCTCTGACGGTAATCGGAATCCTCACCGTAAACGGAAGCAACAAGTCTGTCGTAGAGTGTGTGATTATCGTGACAGGCGGCATAAGTTACACACTGTGAGGGTGCTACGGGATGCCAGTTACTTCCGCGGCCTACTGTGTTTGCGCGGATACCGAAAGCAATGCCGTTGTAACAGCTCTTGGAGCCCTGAAGGAAGCCGGTACCTGTATTGGAGAATACATTACCCTTAAGGGCATCACGAATCTGGTCGTTGAACATTGCGACTCTGTCGCTGATGAACTCGGCATTCTGCTGATAGCAGCTCAAGGTCTTGGTGCCTGCACAGGTTGTGGTATCAAATACGGAAGAGGAAGCATTCCAGCCCTCGCCGTACATAATAGTTCTTGTGTCAATCTTATCGAGATCCTCACGAATAAGGTTCATGGTTTCGGCATCGTGAATACCCATGAGGTCAAAACGGAAGCCGTCAACATGATACTCCTCTGCCCAATAACGGCAGCTATCAATCATGAACTTTCTGAACATTGCACGCTCGGAGGCTGTATCGTTGCCGCAGCCTGAAGCATTTGACCAACCGCCGGAGGCGTTCTTTCTATAGTAATAGTTGGGAACTGCAAGCTGGAAGTTGGAGTTGTCATTATCGTATGTGTGGTTGTAAACAACATCCATAATAACGCCGATTCCTGCCTCGTGGAGAGCCTGAATCATTTGCTTACATTCCTTAATACGAATGTTACCGTCGTAGGGATTGCTGGAATAGTAGCCTTCGGGAACATTGTAGTTTTTAGGGTCGTAACCCCAGTTGAACTGAGTGTTGCTACCTGACTCATCTACCGAACCGAAATCGTAGAAGGGGTTAATCTGGACATGAGTAATGCCAAGCTGCTTAAGATAGTCGATACCTGTTGAAACATATCCCTCGTCGTTAAGGGTTGTACCCTTTTCGGTGAAAGCAAGGTACTTGCCGCGGTTTGCTTCGGATATACCGGAGTTTTCGTTTGCGGAGAAGTCTTTTACAACAACTTCCCAAACAACAGCGTCGGTCTGCTCATCAACATAGATATGAGCATCGTTCTCCCAACCTTCGGGATCGGTAGAGTCAAGGTCAACAATCATGCCTCTGTTGCCGTTTACGCCTACTGCCTTGGCATAGGGGTCAACAAACTCAGAGGTTTTCTCCTTTCCAGTAACGAGAGCATTGTTTGTTGCGGTGTAGGTGTAATAGACGTCCTTAAAGTCGCCCTCAATGGTAACTGTCCATACGCCTGTCCACTTCTCGCCGTCCATGAGTTTAGAAAGTTCATATGCGCCTAACTTGTCATCCTCTCCAGGACCTAATTCTGCTTTACTGCCTTTTGCGTACAGATTTACCTCTACACGGGAAGAGGTAGGTGCCCAAAGCTTAAAGGTTGTGCTCTCCGGTGAATAAAGAGCACCTAATTCGCCTGAGTAGGCATACTCCTTATCAAGATCCTGAGCGGCTTTCTGATAAGGGTTTTTCACTTCATCAATTGTTGCACCTGTCTCGGCAAGTGAATCGGATACTTCCTCAGCACTTACGGGAACCAAAGCGACTGTTGCTATACTCATAATCATGAGAACAGTCAACAACATCGAAATGACACTTTTGATTTTCATTGCAAAAATCCTCCTTAAAAATTTATATTTATCCGGCTGAATATCCCTGTCATCTCACACCGAAAAACGGTATAAACCGGTATATTCAAGCGAAAAAAATACCTTACTTATTGACTCTTTCGAATTCGTCCTTAGGCACAAGCACCAAGGCGCTTGTGGCGGGAATGTGAATCTTGCGGCTGTATTCACCGATATAATCAACACCTGAATTGTCACGGTCTACAACCGCAACCCACCAGCCGTCAAGTGAGAACTGCTCTAAGTCCATGGTCTGCTCGCATCTTGAACCGTTGAAAATAACAAGCGCTCTTCCCCACTCGGACTTTACATCGTTCTCGATAGTATAGGCTATGGCGGTATCGGAGAAGTTGTAGAATTTTATCTTATTCCTGACGGTGTTGTCGGTGTCATCTCTGAAGGCCGAAAAACTCTTGCGAAGCTTAATCAGTCCTTTGTAATACTCCACTAAATCACCATATTCGGTGGTTCTGTGCCAATCAATGCGGTTTATCGCAGAGGGACTTTTGTAGCTGTTATGGTCACCCAACTTTGTGCGTGCCATCTCCTCGCCGGCTACCATAAAGGGAATTCCCTGGCTTGTGAGAATTATAGCCGCAGAGAGCTTATTCATCTTGACAAGCTCATCGTGACGCTTGTCATAAGGGGCTGTGTCACCGATTACGGTAAGACAAAGTCTGTCATAAAGTGTTCTTCCGTCGTGGCAGGAGGTGTAATTCACCGCCTGAGCAGGAGTTTTTGCCCAATGGCCTACCTCACCGCAGATACCCCGGCAGATATCGTTCTTCCGAGAGCCGTCCTGGACAAAACCGGGAGCGTACTTTTCAAATTCGGTACCCTTAATTGCGTCGCGGATATTATCGCAAAATGCTCCGACTCTTTCGGAAAGCAAATGAAGATTACTTTGATTTGCCATCTGTGTGCCGTCTTCGGCGTTTGTGCTCATGTGCCAGGCTTCGCCGTAGGTGAGAATTTTCTCTCCGTCGGGAAGTGCATCGAGAGATTTTCTGATAAGTGCCATGGTCTCAACATCATGCAGTCCCATAATATCAAAGCGGAAGCCGTCAAGATGATACTCCTCTGCCCAATACATAACGGAATCCAACATGTATTTTCGGAACATCTTATGCTCCGAGGCGGTGTCATTACCGCAGAAAGAGCCGTTAGACCATGAACCGTCACTGTTGTAGCGATAGTAGTATCCCGGCACGGAAATATCAAACCAAGAATTCTCGGCATAGTATGTATGGTTATAGACTACGTCCATAACCACCGAGAGTCCTGCGTCGTGGAGAGCCTTTATCATTGCCTTACACTCACGGATTCTCGTTACACCGTCATAAGGGTTTGTTGAGAAGCTTCCCTCGGGACAGTTGTAGTTTTTTGGGTCATAGCCCCAGTTGTACTGCTCCTTGTCACTTGCCTCATCAACCGAACCGAAATCATAGAAGGGGTTAATCTGAACACAGTTAACGCCTAAGGACTTAAGATAGTCAACGCAGGTAGAGGCGGCACCCTCAATTCCGTCAACAGTTGTGCCGTCATGGGTAAATGCCATAAATTTTCCTCTGTGCTCCTTGGGAACACCTGAGGACGCACAGTAGGAAAAGTCTCTGACCTGCACTTCCCAAATAATAGCGTCTGTGGGTCTTTTGAGCAGTACGCGTTTATCGGTATCGAACCCGTCGGGATTGGTTTTCGAAAGGTCAACAACCATTGAACGGTTGCCGTTGACACCGCAGGCTTTGCAGTAAATATCAGCAGTCTCACGCTCGCCTATTCCCTCGTGACACACAAGGTAGGTGTAGTAGGTGCCGTCAAGGTCGCCCTGCACTTTATAACTCCAAACACCTGTAGCCTTATCAAGTGTCATGGGAAATACACCTAAATCTTCAGCGCCTTGTTCGGCATCACTGCCGGTGCTGAAAAGACGAAGTTTAACGCTATGAGCCGTAGGAGACCAAAGCCGAAACTCAGTGCTCTCCTTTGAATAAAGAGAGCCGAGTTCACCGTCAAAGTAAAACCCGTCAAGATTCTTTCCCGAAACGGTAAGCAATTTTTTATAATCAGTCATAAAACAAACCTCTTTACTGCATTTATCATTTCCAGTTTAATATTATACCACATCAAAAATAAAAAAGAAAGATTATTTGTAATATCTTATGACAATTTTATAACCAAATTTTGCTTTATATTTTTGTGTATTTTATTTTCAAATAAAGAATTTTGCGTTTTCCTTGAGTTCGTTTTCAATAAACAGCAAGCGGTTATACTTTGCTGTTCTCTCTGCCCGGCAAGGTGCTCCCGTCTTGATTTGCCCCGAATTCACCGCTACGGCAATATCCGCAATAGTTGTGTCCTCGGTTTCTCCCGAGCGATGGGAAATTATAGTTTTGTAGCCTGCTCTGTGGGCATTTTCAATTGTCCGAAAACTTTCTGTTAATGTTCCTATCTGATTCACCTTGACAAGCACCGCGTTCCCTGCACCCATTCTGATTCCGGCGGCAAGCCGCTTTTCGTTGGTTACAAACAGGTCGTCTCCCACAATCTGCACTTTTTCGCCCAAAGTATCGGTGATTTTCACAAATCCGTTCCAATCATTTTCCGACAGCGGGTCCTCGATGGAGAAAATCGGATACATGGCGCATAGCTTTTCGAAATATTCAATTAAGTCTTCGGTGGTCATGTCCACATTGCGTTTGGGAAGATGATAAACTCCGTCCTTGTACCACTCAGACGCCGCGGCATCAAGGGCAATTTTGGTATTCTTGTCCGAATAGCCTGCCTTTTTTATCGCTTTCATAATAATCTCAATGGCTTGCTCATCACTTTCAAGGTCAGGCGCGAATCCTCCCTCATCACCTACCGCTGTGCTCTTGCCGAGGTTTGTAAGAATGTCCTTGAGTGATTTATAAATCTCACTGCACTGGCGAAGTCCCTCGGAAAAGTTCTTTGCGCCCACCGGCATCACCATGAACTCCTGAATGTCAATATTATTCGAGGCATGGGCACCGCCGTTGAGTATATTCATCATCGGCACCGGCAAACGGTTTGAGAATGCATTTCCCAAATATCGGTAAAGCGGTAGTTTAAGCTGTTTAGCCGCTGCTTTTGCAACAGCAAGAGAAACGGACAGAATGGCATTGGCGCCCAAATTTCCTTTATTATCCGTGCCGTCAAGCTTTATCATTATCTCGTCGATTTTCTCTTGGTCAAAAGCCGATTTCCCCATAATTGCCGGGGCTATGAGTGTATTTACATTCTTCACAGCCTTTTTGACACCCTTGCCTGCATAGTCCTGAGCATTGTCCCTGAGTTCTACAGCCTCGTACTCACCCGTAGATGCTCCCGAAGGCACCATTGCTACCGCAGAAACTCCCGATTTCAGCGAAACCTCTGTCGCCACCGTGGGAAAGCCTCTTGAATCAAGCACCTGCAGAGCCTTGACTTTATCAATGTAATAATCCATAATATTCCTCCTTTTTAGTATTATCCGCAAATGGCATAAAACTATTCGTAACAAAATAAAGGTATATTGTATAGTATCTATTAGAAGGGAGGTTTTTCGGAATGGAAACTGTGATTTATACTGTTTTGCCCGGAAATACGCTCTGGGGAATTGCAAATTTCTTCGGCACATCCGTAGAGGAAATTGCAGCAATTAACAATCTAAGCGATGTGGAATTAATCTACCCCGGTCAGGAAATCAAAGTCCCTGTGGGAAAACCCATGGCGCCGAGATACTATGTGGTGCGCCCTGAGGACACTCTATACGCTATTGCATCCCGCTACGGAATAACTGTGGGAGATATCCAAAAAATGAACAAACTGGGAAATCCCAATCTTATTTTCCCCGGTCAAATCCTTAAACTCAGATAACAATACCGCAGAAATCAATCTGCGGTTACATAGAAGCGCAAAAACTTTCCTAAAACTACCTTTTCAAACAATTATTTCTGTGTTATACTCTCCTTGAGGTGTTTATATGGTTAAGCTATTATCCGCTATATTCCTAAAGGGAAAGGACATCACAACAGAAGCCGGCAGGCGCGCCTACGGTACGCTTTGCAGTATTTTGGGGATTTTTCTCAACATACTCCTCTTTGCAGGCAAGCTTACGGCAGGCTTACTCACAGGCTCAATCGCCATTACCGCCGACGCTTTTAACAACATCGCAGACGCAGGCTCATCTGTAATCACCCTGATAGGATTCCGCTTTGCAGGCATGAAGCCCGACACAAAGCATCCCTTCGGACACGGAAGATTCGAGTATCTGTCAGGTCTTTTGGTTTCTATTATCATCATAATTGTAGGTTTTGAGCTTCTCACTTCCTCAATCGAGAAGATTCTTCATCCCGAAGCCATGAGTGGCAGCGGAATTATTGCAATCATCATCTTGGCTGCTTCTATTCTTGTTAAGGGATATATGTTCTTCTACAACAGGAGAATCGGAAAGAAGATTAACTCCTCAGGCATGAAGGCTACTGCCATAGACTCCGTCTCCGACTGTGCCGCAACCACGGTGGTACTTATTTCCGCTGTGGTTGGAACTTTCACAGACCTCAGCATTGACGGCTGGTGCGGTGCCGCGGTTTCACTCTTTGTACTCTTCTCGGGTTTCAAATCAGCTTATGAAACATTGCAGCCTCTTTTGGGAGAAAGTCCCGACAAAGATTTCGTCAAGGATATCGAAAGCAGTATCATGGAGCACAAAATGGTGCTTGGCATTCACGACATGATAGTTCACGACTACGGTCCCGGCAGACAGATGATATCTGTTCATGCTGAGGTAGACGGCAAGGAAAACATCTTTGTAATTCATGACGAGATAGACTTAATCGAGCAGGAGCTTTACAAGAAATTCGGCTGTGATGTGGTTATTCACATGGACCCTATCGAAACCGACAACGAAGTGATCCGTACATACAAATCACAGGTTTCCGCTTTGGTGAAAGAGCTTTACAAGGGCTCTACCATTCACGATTTCAGAATGGTGCCCGGCCCGACTCACACAAATCTGATTTTCGACGCTGTTATCCCCTACGAGATTAAGGATACGGAGGACAATATAAGAACCGTTATCTGCTCAAAGGTTTCGGATAATTTGGATAAGTGCCTGGCGGTAATCAAAATAGACCGCCCATTCACAAAGCAATAAGATAAAAGGGGACTATACCACGGTACAGTCCCCTTTTTTTCGTCTATCTTCTGTTTTTGCTTTTTGAGTTGCGGTTTCCCGCGGACGCAGTATTTTTCCTTTGAGGTGTTTTTCTGCTGTTGGATTTACTGCTTTTGCTCTTATCCTTGGGAGTTTCACCCTGAATCGGTGCAACTAAGCAGTTTTTGCCTGTGCCGATAAGGTCACTGCGTCCCGCTTTTCGAAGCGCATCAATTACAATCCTGCGGTTCTCGGGCTTATAGTACTGCAAAAGCGCCCTCTGCTGTGCTTTTTCCCGGGGCGTCTTTGGTACATACACCTTCTCCATTGTAAAGGGGTCAAGCCCTGTGTAGAACATACAGGTAGAGACTGTGCCCGGTGTGGGATAAAAGTCCTGAACCTGTTCCGGATGAAGTCCCTCTTCCTTGAGAAATTTTGAAAGCTCTATTGCGTCATTTAGGGTGCTTCCCGGGTGTGACGACATGAGATAAGGCACCAAATACTGCTTTTTGCCTACACTTTCGGTCAGCTCATAAAAACGCTTTTTGAAGCGTTTATACACCTCTACAGGCGGTTTACCCATACACTTTAGTACATTTTCGGAGCAGTGCTCGGGAGCAACCTTGAGTTGTCCGCTGACATGATACTTTACAAGCTCTTTGAAGAAGCTTTCGTCTTTGTCGGCAATCAGGTAATCAAATCTGATGCCCGAACGGATGAACACTTTTTTAACCTTCGGAAGTTCTCTGAGTTTTCTCAAAAGTGCAAGATAATCCGAATGGTCAACATTTACCGCCTTGCAGACCGTGGGTGCCAGACACTTCTTATCGGGACAAAGTCCCCTTTTCAGCTGTAAATCGCAGGACGGAGCACGAAAATTCGCAGTAGGACCGCCAACATCGTGTATATATCCCTTAAAATCGGGCATTTCGGTGATTTTCACCGCTTCGTGAATTACACTTTCGTGGCTTCTGACACTTATCTGTCTGCCCTGATGATATGCCAGAGAACAGAAGTTGCAGGCACCGTAGCAGCCGCGGTTGTGGATGATTGAAAACTTCACTTCCTCAATGCCGGGTACACCGCCCATAGCCTCATAAGACGGATGGTAGGTACGCATAAAGGGTAGAGAATAAACCTTGTCCATCTCCTCGGTGCCCAGTGGCGGCATGGGAGGATTCTGTATCAGGATTTTATCACCGTGGCGCTGAATAACCCTGCTGCCTCTTGTTGCATCATGCTCGGTCTGCTGAATTTTACAGGACTTTGCATACTTTTTCTTACCTTCATCGGAGGGATCGCTGACCGCCTCGAAAGAGGGACACTCCCTAACAGGACCGGGAGAATAATCGTGAGTTTTCACAGCATAACATGTACCTAAAATATCCGTAAGCGAAGTTTTGTCCTCTCCTGCATTCAGTCTGTCAGCTATTTCCACAATGTGCTTTTCGCCCATTCCGTACATCAAAAGGTCCGCCTGAGCATCAAAAAGAATAGAAGGTCTTACCCTATCGTCCCAATAGTCATAATGGGCAAAACGCCTCAGAGACGCCTCAAGTCCGCCGATGGCAATAAAGGAGTCGGGGAAAAGCCGTCTGATTGCTTTACTGTACACTATTGTGGCTCTGTCGGGACGAGCACCTGCCTTACCGCCCGGTGTATAGGCATCTTCGCTTCTTCTCTTCTTTGCCGCAGTGTAGTGGGCAACCATTGAGTCAATGTTTCCTCCGTTTACAAGGAAACCCAGACGCGGTTCGCCAAATCGCATAAAATCAGCATCACTTCTCGGCTGAGAGAGAATACAAACCTTGTATCCTGCATCCTCCAAAACCCGTGAAATTATGGCTGTGCCAAAGGATGGGTGGTCAACATAGGCATCGCCTGTCACAAGGACAAAATCGGCATGCTCCCATCCCCTGTCTCTCATCTCTTTTTTTGTAATAGGTAAAAACGGCATATCGCTCACCTGCTATACTAATATGTGCTGATTATACCATATATTTTTCATTATGACAATGCAGGGATTCAGGCAAATTTTTGCTGTACTCCCGCATATTTTCACAGAAATCTGAAGATGACTGAAAATTTTTCCATATTTTTTCGGCTATACTATTTACAAAAAGCCCGAAAATGAGTTAAAATATCTCTGTACTTTTGATTTTTCTTTGAAAGGAAGAATATAATATGAAAATCAGAATAGGTATCTTTGGATACGGTAACTTAGGAAGAGGCATCGAGAGTGCCATCCGTCAGAATTCCGACATGGAGCTTGTGGCAGTATTTACCCGCCGTGATCCCTCTACAGTTAAGATTTCAACCGAGGGAGTTGAGGTGGCTCACGCTGATGATGTTCTGAATTATAAGGACAAAATTGATGTTATGATTCTCTGCGGCGGAAGTGCTACCGACCTTCCTGTGCAGACACCTGAGCTTGCCAAAAACTTCACTGTTGTTGACAGCTTTGACACTCACGCAAAGATTCCCGAGCATTTTGAGAATGTGGATAAGGCTTCAAAGGAAGCCGGTAAAGTTTCAATGATTTCTGTAGGCTGGGACCCCGGAATGTTCTCTCTCAACCGCCTTTACGCAGGCTGTATTCTCCCCGAAGGTCAGGACTACACATTTTGGGGCAAGGGTGTCAGCCAAGGCCACTCCGACGCTATCAGACGCATTGATGGTGTGCTCGACGGCAAGCAGTACACCATTCCCATTGACTCTGCCCTTGAGGCAGTAAGAAGCGGCGCTGAGCCCACACTCACAACAAGAGAAAAGCACACAAGGGAGTGTTTTGTTGTAGCAGAGGAAGGAGCAGACCTTGAGAGAATCGAAAGAGAAATCAAGGAAATGCCCAACTACTTCGCAGACTACGATACAACCGTACATTTTATTTCTATGGAAGAATTAAAGAGGGACCACAGCGGTATTCCCCACGGCGGTTTTGTTATCCGTTCGGGCAAGACAGGTCTTAACAAGGAAAATACTCATGTTATCGAGTACAGCTTAAAGCTTGACTCAAACCCCGAATTCACCGCTTCCGTTATCACCGCTTTTGCTCGTGCTGCTTATAAGTTAGAGCGTGAGGGTGCCACAGGATGCAAGACTGTGTTTGACATTCCCCCTGCATATTTGAGCGCTCAGTCTGCTGAGGAGCTCCGTGCACATCTCTTATAATAATATAGGTATAATACAGTTCAGGACTGCTAAAAACTTAGCAGTCCTCTTCTTTTCAGAAGTAATTGATTATTCTTCAACTTAATTCTTGACAAGGTAAATTGTTTATGTTAGAATAATACCTGTTCGAAACGGAGAGGTGTCCGAGCGGTTTAAGGAGCTAGTCTTGAAAACTAGTGATACCGAAAGGTACCAAGGGTTCGAATCCCTTCCTCTCCGCCAAAAGTCAATAACACGAAAGTGTTTTATAAATTCACCGTACGGAGGATTACTCAAGTGGTGAAGAGGCTCCCCTGCTAAGGGAGTAGGTCGGGTAACCGGCGCGAGAGTTCGAATCTCTTGTCCTCCGCCAAGTCTCAAGGATTTTTCCTTGGGACTTATTTTTTTGCGACTCCCTAAAAGCCTTAACTATTACGAAAATATATGGTATAATAATAGATGAGGTGATTTTATGGAAAGAATTACATCGGAACGGTTTTATGAAGCCTACAAAATACTGGACAGCGCTTTTATTCCCGAAGAGCTTAAAACCTATCCCCGGCTTTTCGAGGAGATGATATATGGGGGTGTTGAAATCTTCGCAGAATATGACGGAGAAAATATGGTGGGCGTTATTACCTGTTGGGAATTTGAAGACTTTGTATTTATTGAGAACTTCGCGGTGCTTGAAGCCTGCAGAGGCAAAGGAATAGGCAAAAAAATGATGCAGGAGATAATAAGCCGCTACAAAAAAAGTATTATCTTGGAGGTCGAGAAACCGGAAAACGAATTTCAGAAAAGAAGAATTGCATTCTACGAAAACTTGGGATTTTCGTTAACAGATTATTCATACATGCAACCGCCTCTGCGTGACAACCCTTCGGATGTTCTCCTATATATAATGTATAGGAGCGAATCGGACAAAATTGCAAAAACGGACTTCGGTGACACAAAAGCTCAAATTTTCAGGCGAGTTTACGGCATCAATGCCTAAATACTGTTGATTTTCATTAATTTCGGCACTTTTGCGATCTTGCGGTTACAAATTGTAACAAACTGCGAATTCCCATATTTTGTATATCTTGTATATATTTTTTGAATATTTACTATATTTATTGTTTTTTTACAATTTTTCTTCCAAAAAGACTTGCATTGAACCAACTATCGTGTTATAATGTTTACAAAGTTGTAACTAAGGTTTATTCCTTTGTAACTAAATTGCCCTTTTCGGCTTGTAGAGGTGAAACTGATTTCGCCAACACGGAGGTTTTTATATTATGCTGAAATGTAAAAAAATAATTTCTTTGTTTCTTATATTGGCTGTGATAATGACATTTATCGCAGTCGGCAGTACCAGTGCTTCTGCTGCAGGTACGGGCATCGGACTTTCTGAGCATTGTCTCAACGCTTACTACAGCGGTTGGTCCTATGTTTACGGCGCAATGAGCCCCGGTGCTGTTGACTGTTCCGGTCTTATCTATATGTATTCGGGTTCGGGAAGCCGAGTTGATATGATGGGTTCTTCCCCTGAAACAGGTTCCGTATATAACGGTATTCCCAATATTCACGGCCTCGGACTTTATCAGCCCGGTCATGTGGGCGTTTATGTCGGCGGCGGAATGGCTGTTGACGCAAGAAGCGAATACTACGGTATATGCTACGAATCCGTTTACTCCAAGAACTGGACAAACTGGTTCAAGGTTGCAGGCGTCTCCTACCCCACTACCGGCTGGGAGCTTTACAACGGCAACTATTATTACTACGAAAACGGTGAGTACCTCACCGACACCACTATTACCGTCGGCGGAGTAAGTTATTACCTTGACTCCACAGGCGCCAGCTCGCAGGCTCCCGGCAACACAAGTGATGTTGCCGACACCGGCTCAAGCTCAACATCTGCAAACTCAGCACTCAAGGTTGGCTCCAGCGGTGACAGAGTTTTGGAACTTCAGTACAGACTTACTGAGCTTGGCTTCTATAACGGTGATATCACAGGCTATTTCGGTGAACAGACCGAAGCCGCTTACATCAGATTCCAGAAAGCCGCAGGCGTTTACGTTGACGGTATTGCAGGTGCTTCCGACCTGGAGATTCTCTACAGCGACAACGCACCTACAGGTACTGTTGAGGAAGCCGACAGTGCCGACAGCAATGATAAGACTTCGGCCGAAAACAATGCAGAGGATGGCTTCACCACACTTACAAACGGTGACTACCTGGACGAAGTTTACAAAGTTCAGGTGGAGCTTGCCGACCTTGGCTACTTCGGTGACGACGCAACAGGCTACTACGGTGACATAACTCAGGCTGCCGTAACTGAATTCCAGAGTCAAAACGGCCTCTGGGAGACCGGTGAGGTGGACGAGCTCACCTACAAAACTATTTTCAGTGAATCTGCTTTGGAGAATCCCAACCCTGTAACTAAGGTTAATGAGACTCTTACTGCTCCTGAATTTGCAACCCCCGACGAGGCTCCTCTCGGTGCGGTTTCCCCCACAGACCCCACGGACATCGCAATGAAGTCCGTACAGCTTGCTTCAAAGGCTTTGGACGGAATTGACGCAAAGGATGTTGAGGGTGTATCCGATTCAGGCCGCTCCGGTTCATTCATTGTTTGGCTCATAGTTATGGTAGTGTGCATGGCCGGTGCATTCTGGGCAGTGTTCTACTACGAAAACAAGAAAAAGAAGGCTCGCTACGAGAGAGCAAGAGCAAGAGCCAACAGAAATTGGTAATTGACTTATAAAGCAATTTTGCCGACTGCAATGCAGTCGGCTTTTGTTTTGTCCTGAAGTTTGTGTTCTTATATTCTGTTTAATTCCCATAGACATATAAAAAAGCGAGATGGTGTCATCTCGCTTTTTGTTTATTACTATGTACTTATTCTGCCTTCTCTGTTTCCTCGGGAAGTTCGGATGTACAATGAGGACAGCGGGTTGCCTTGATGTCAATTTCAGACAGACAGTAGGGACATTTCTTTGTTGTGGGGGCAGGCTCCTCTTTGGGCTTCTTGGGAACTAAGTTCTGTGCCTTTGCAATCATCTTCACAAGAAGGAAAACAACAAAAGCAAGAATGAGGAAGTTAATCACAGCGTTGATAAGGTTACCATAAGCAAAGGTTGCTATTCCGGCTTCCTTAAGCTCGGTGATGGTTTTGAGGTTGTCGGGATTTTCACCGAGTACGATAAACCAGCTTGAAAAATCCACACCGCCTGTGATTAAGGAAATAAATGGCATAATAAGGTCATCCACCACAGAGTTGATAATCTTCTGGAATGCGGCGCCGACTACTACGGCGACTGCTAAATCTACCACATTTCCTTTAGAGATGAACGCTTTGAATTCCTGAAAAAATTTCTTCATGCTGAACCTCCAAAATTATATTAAATTTGCTTTATGAAAGACTTTTTTGCCTTTCTTGATTACAACATAGCCATCGGAAAAATCTTCGGCAGTAAGGGATAAGAACATATCGGTTACTTTTATATCATTCAAAAGCACACCGCCCTGCTGAATAAGGCGCTTTGCTTCGCCCTTGGAAGCACAAAGTGAGCACTTAACCATAAGGTCCTGAAGCAGGATTTTGCCGTCGGTAAAGTCATCGGCCGTTATGTCGGTGGAAGGCATATTCTCAATATCGCCGCCGGTTGTGAAGAGCGCACGGGCAGTTGCCTGTGCCTTCGCAGCCTCATCTTCACCGTGGATAAGCTTTGTGACTTCGAAAGCGAGAATTTCTTTAACCTTGTTGATTTCACTTCCCTCGCACTTGGAAAGCTCGTCGATATAGTCAAGGGGCAGGAAGGTGAGCATCTTCAGGCACTTGATAACATCGGCATCGTCAACATTTCTCCAATACTGATAGAACTCATAGGGACTTGTCTTTTCCGGGTCAAGCCAAAGAGCGCCTTTCTCGGTTTTGCCCATTTTCTTTCCCTCGGATGTAAGGAGAAGTGAGCAAGTGAAGGCATTGACCTTTGTTGACTCGGGTACGGGATTTCCGGTTTCCTCGGCTTCCTTGGCGGCAATACGGCGGATAAGCTCAACACCGCCAATCATATTGCTCCACTGGTCATCACCGCCTAATTCCATCATACAACCGTACTTCTGGTTGAGCACGTAAAAGTCATAGCTCTGCATGAGCATGTAGTTAAGCTCAAAGAAAGTAAGACCGCGCTCCATTCTCTGCTTGTAGCACTCAGCCGCAAGCATCTTGGAGATAGTGAAGTGAACGCCCACCTTCTTGATGAAGTCAACATAGTTAAGGTTTAAAAGCCAATCCGCATTATTTACGATAATAGCTTTGTCATTGTCAAAATCAATAAGACCTGACATCTGCTTCTTAAAGCATTCCACATTGTGATTGATATCCTCTAAGGTGAGCATCTTTCTCATATCACTCTTGCCTGAGGGATCACCGATAACACCTGTGCCGCCGCCGAAAAGGGCGATGGGTGTGTGACCTGCCTTCTGAAGATGAGCCATGAGGATAATGGGAACAAAGTGGCCGATATGAAGTGAATCAGCTGTGGGGTCAAAGCCAACATAGAACTTAACGGGGCCTGCTTCAAGCTGTTTTACAATTTCTTCTTCATTTGTACACTGAGCAATGATGCCGCGTGCTTTGAGTTCTTCGAAAACTGTCATTGTATCATTCCTTTAATTTAGTAAAACTATAAGGTATAGTATAAATTAGATTTATTCGCAGGTCAATAGTTTTTGCGGTAAAAGGCACTAATCTGTCAGATTATTGCGTTCAAGCCACTCCTGATAGGTGATGAGCACCTCTCGGGGTTTTGCTCCCTGATAAGGTCCTACGATACCCATTCTCTCCATATCGTCAACCATACGGCCTGCGCGGGCATAACCTACCTTTAGGCGACGCTGCAGCAGCGAGGTGGAAGCCTGTCCTGCATCAATAACACATTTGATAGCCTCCTCCATTTTTGCGTCCGTCTCAAGGTCAT
>JAUNJO010000013.1:0-7607 GCA_030533225.1 Eubacteriales bacterium | reverse complement strand
AGAGGCAATTTGGCGGATACGCTCCTCGATTTCCTCGTTGTACTGGGCACGGTGCTGTTTCTTTATGTATCCCGTAACGCCTTCGATTTCTTCATCGGTTGCGAAACAGCCCTGAACACGCATGGGCTTCGAAGCACCTGTGGGTGAATACAGCATATCTCCCCTACCGATTAGGTTTTCGGCACCGCCGAAGTCAAGAATAGTTCTTGAGTCGATGCTTGAGCTAACCTTGAGGGCAATTCTTGAGGGAATATTTGCCTTAATTAAGCCTGTGATAACATTTACCGTCGGACGCTGAGTGGCAAGTACCAAGTGCATACCTGCGGCACGGGCCATCTGTGCCAAACGGCAGATAGCGTCCTCAACCTCTTTAGCGGCTACCATCATCAAATCGGCAAGTTCATCAATGGCAATAACTATACGGGGCATTTTTTCCGTGGGAACGGGAAGTCCGTTAATTTCCATGCAAACTTCCTCGTCACTGCCTTCGTTTTCCTCAATATACTTAATATTGGATTCAACCAAACTGTTGAAGGAGGTGATGTCCTTGCAGTCGTATTCGGAGAACATCTTGTATCTCTGCATCATTTCGGTAACTGCCCAGTTGAGAGCTCCCGCCGCCTTCTTGGCATCGGACACAACAGGAATCAGCAAATGAGGAAGTCCCTTGTACTTGGAAAACTCAACCATTTTCGGGTCGACAAGCAAAAGCTTAACCTCGTCGGGAGTCGCCTTGAAGAGAATACTCATGAGAAGTGAGTTTACACATACGGATTTACCTGAACCCGTAGTACCTGCAATGAGCAGATGGGGCATTTTGGCAAGGTCGCAGGTGACGATTTCGCCTGAAATATCCTTACCCAAAACGCAGGCGAGCTTGCTCTTGTTGTTTCTGAACTCTGCGCTGTCGATAAGCTCGCGCATGGTGACGGTGCTGACATATTTATTGGGCACTTCGATACCCACAGCGGCTTTACCGGGAATCGGCGCCTCAATACGGACACCCTCGGCGGCAAGCGCCAGGGCAATATCGTCTGCAAGATTTGTAATCTTATTGATTTTCACACCGGGTGCAGGCTTTAACTCATATCGGGTGACAGAGGGACCGCGGCAGATGTTGCTGATACTCACATCTACGCCAAAGCTTTTGAGAGTTTCAATGAGTTTTTTGGCGTTGCCTTGGAATTCGCGCATTGCGTCCTCGTCATTATTGTCAAAGGAGTTGCGGAGAAGTCTCACAGACGGGAAAGTGTACCTGGAGGCAGTACGCTGTCTGTCAGAATTTTTTATCTCACTTTCAACTGCCGCCGTTTCTTTGTCAAGGTCAACGGGTATTTCGTTGGGGTCGACAGTTACGGTTTCGGGGTCGGGCTGTTTTGCCCCCTCGGTCATATGTTCCTTACCCTTGGAGCGAGATATGTCACGAGCAATGATAGATGCTGTGTTCTCGTCCTCGGGTGTATAGCCTTCGTTGGCGATGAGTATGGAGTTAATCAGCTTGTCGGCTGCGTCCTCGTTTGCAGCTGTGGCATCCTCATCCATGAGCACATCGTCGGGTTTTTGGTGCTTTTTATGCTTTTTACCCTCGCCTATGGGAATGTCAATTCGAGTTTTGGATTGTTTTTTTTGCTCTTGCTCCTGTTCATTGGCGGGATACTGCTCATCATCTTCCGTATTTCGGGGGCGACGCTTACGCAGTGCTGTCATTTGACGCTTTGCCACATTGGCAACGTCCATGAGTGAAATACCCGTGAGTAACATAACGGATGCCAAAAGCAACACGATGACAACAAATGCAGGAAGAAACACTCCTCCGCAGAGTTTGACAAGAGGATATCCTAAGATACAGCTGAGTACACCTCCGCCTATGGGTATGTTAATAGGGTCGGCTGAAAACCTATACATCTCCCCTACTGCTGAGAAAAAGCCTAAATTCTCGTATTTTTCACTTGGGAATATGAAAAACAGCGAAGTAAACAGCAGGATTATGAGAGAGCCTAAGATTACCTTAACCCAAACTCTTGAAATCTGCTTTTCCTTTGCGGTCATTATGGAGAGATATCCCAAAAGCAAAGGAATCAATATGAAACCGAAGCCGAACACTCCGTAGAAAACTCCGCGAAGACCTGCCCATGCGGACTGGCCCGGAAAGACAGCCAATGCCAAGAGTAGAATTGCACACACCAAAAGCAGAATTGCCTTTACCTGGGGAGTGAACCATTTTCCTTCGGATTCTCTTTCCTTGATATTCTTTTGTGACTGTGATTTCGAAGAACCTGTCTTTTTGGCAGGAGTGCGTTTTTTTGTGGATTTCTTATAAGCCAAAGTGTGTCCCCCATTTATAAGTCCTTATTTTTCGTACACTTAAAGAGAAATAATGTTACCTGTTACCATTTCGATAATGCTGACAGTCACAACCAACACACCTGCAACTGCTGTGTAAATTACAAAAACATAGGTTTTGTCGGTTTTGAGAAGCCATTTGAAAAGTGCAATGGAAAGATATCCCACAACTGCAGCGCAAACCATACCGAGAATTACTGCGCCCCAGTTGACACTTAAGGGTACATCGGAGGTGATGACATCCTTAAACTCCAAAACCGCAGCGGCGAGAATTGAAGGGATTGCCAAAACGAAGGTATAATCCAGGGCCGACTGCTTGCTGATGCCTCTGAGCTGTCCTGCGGCAAGGGTTGAGCCTGAACGGGAAAGTCCCGGGAAAAGTGCGGCAACCATCTGCACACAGCCCACAACGATAGCATCGAGGAATGAGTATCTCTCCTTTTTCTTCGCAATACCTTTTTCAATAAGATTTGTTCTGTATTTATCAAGCATAATACCGGCAAGAAGCAAAGCGGAAGTCGCAAGAAGTGCAATACCGGTCACAATGAAAAATCTCGGGTCTCCTGAGAAAAGGTCGGCTAAATCTTTGAGCTTCATATCATTTCCGATGGGGATAAACAGCGCAAACAATGGCAGAAGGCCTACAATAAGCATCACAACTAAGTTGCGGTCATCGTCCATGTTTTTGAAACTGAATTTGCCGGTGAAAATATCCTTAATAATCTTTATCCCTGCGACAAAAAGCCTTGCAATCAGCTTGTGATAAAACACACAGACAGAGATAAGCGTGCCCACATGGAGCATTACATTGAGGAAAATGTTGTCCTCGGTTATGCCAAAAAAATGCTGGACAATGTTAAGATGTCCACTTGAAGAAACAGGTAGAAATTCCGTAAGTCCCTGCACTATACCCTGAATTATAAAGCTTATGTACTCCATTAATTTTTCCATGATATCCTCCTTAAGTGTTTTAATAAAGAATATTATTCTTTGTGAGAATTTATGTAAGGATGCAAGGCATCCTATCACCCATCGGCCTCAATCATCTCATAAAGGCAATCTATTGCGTCGCTGAGGCTTCCCACAGAATCAATGAGCCCTTCATCCACCGCTTCCTGGCCTTCGAGGATTGTGCCGATATCCATAACAAGCTCACCCGTGTTCAGTACCAGTTGATTGTACCTTTCCTTTGAGATATTGGAGTTATCCGACACAAAAGTGGTGATTCTGTCCTGCATTTTGCGGAAATACTCAAAGGTTTGGGGCGCTCCTACGGTAAGTCCTGTTGTCCGCACAGGATGTACCGTCATTGACGCACTTTTGGCAATAAAACTGTGCTTTGAGGAAACAGCCAAGGGTATGCCAATGGAATGGCCTCCCCCAAGGACAATGGAAACCACAGGCTTTTTCATACCTGCGATAACCTCGGCAATGGCAAGCCCTGCCTCTACATCTCCCCCACAAGTGTTGAGAAGAATAAGAAGCCCCGAAATACGCTCGTCCTCCTCCACAGCCACAAGCTGAGGAATAACATGCTCGTACTTTGTCGCTTTACTTCCCGTTGGCAGGAGATAGTGACCTTCAATCTGCCCAACTATAGTGAGACAATGAATCACCTTGCCGCGGCGGTTTACGAGAACCGAACCTGTTTCGTTGATCTGTTCGGTGTGCTGCTCGTTTATGGGACTGTCGTTCTCGATATCACTGTTGTCCGAGGGGTTTCTGACAAAAGAATCCTTATTTTCCCGGTTGTCACTGCTGTCTGAATGCTTACTCTTTGTATGACTGTATTTTTTCATTATATTGCACCTCAGTATAGTTTCTGCCGAGAACACAATATAATGTATATAGATACAAATATTATAGCATTACTTAGATAATTCTTCAAGAAATTTTACATATTTATTTTATATTTCTAAATCAGAATATTGATGTCGCAAATTATGATATTCTAATACATATAAGGAGTGTTATGCATTAATGGACGAAAATAATCAAAACATAATTTTCAGTGTTGTGATATTCTTTCTTATACTCTTGTCCGCTTTCTGCTCTTGCTGTGAGACTGTGTACTCCTGCACAAGCACCATAAGGCTTAAAAAATGGGCGGATGAGGGAAACAAAAAAGCTAAACGCGCACTTTCCATTGCCGAGGATTTTGACAAGGCTCTTACCGCTATTCTTATCCTCAACAATGTGGTAAACCTGGGATGTTCGTCCCTGGCAACAGTTGTGTGTATAAACCTTTTCAACGATTGGGGTGCAGCTGTATCAACCGGCGTTACCACTTTGCTGGTACTTACCTTCGGTGAGGTTATTCCTAAATGCTTCGGCAAGGAAAAAGCCGACAAGCTTGCAGTTGTCTTTTCACTTCCCCTAAAGGTTTTGATTACCGTACTTACGCCCTTTATTTATCTCTTTATCTTTATAAAGAAACTTGCGCTCAGAATTTTCAAGGTCAGCGAAGACGACTCCACCGTTACCGAGGACGAGCTTAAGTATATTGTGGAGGAAATCGAAGAACAGGGAATCCTTGAGAAGCAGGAAAGCGAAATGGTCCGTTCCGTCCTTGACTTTGACGAAACTACGGTGGTTGAGGTTCTGACTCCCCGGGTTGATGTAATCGCACTTAACATAAACGATGACCATGAAAAAATCATGAAAGTCATTAAGGAACACAGATTCTCCCGTATCCCCGTGTATGAAGACACTATCGACAACATCGTGGGTATTCTCCACACATGGGATTATTTGGATACTGTTGCCTCCAACAAGAAAGCGGTACTCAAGGATTTGATAAGTCCTGCACAGTTTATTTTCCAGACTCAAAACCTATCCTCTGTCCTCTCTGAATTCAGACGGAGAAGACTTCACATTGCAGTAGTGACCGATGAATACGGAGGTACTCTGGGTATTGTCACCATGGAGGATCTGCTGGAAGAAATTGTAGGTGAAATTTGGGACGAGGACGAAGAAGTTGAGAACACAATCCGTAAAATCAACGACCGGGAGTGGAGAGTAAGCGGTGACATGGTTCTCGATGATATGTACAAGCTCTTTGATATGACAAGAAACGAGGATGACAGCGAATTCGTAACTGTTGGCGGCTTTGTGTCGGAATCCTTGGAATCCATCCCCAAGAAAGGTGACAGTTTTGTTTTCAGAGGACTTTCCATTACGGTTGACAGCGTGAAAAATCAGCGCATAGACACCGTTACAATCAAACTCATTGACGACAGCGAAGAAGTTGATGATGAGACTAATTAATAAAATAATGTCCGGACAGAGATTTGTCCGGACATTTTTGCTTAACAATATCATACCTCAAACAAAAAGCTGTGTTGCCTTTTGACAACACAGCTTAATATTTTTTTGCTCTGAATTAATAGTTCTCAGCCTTAATCTTGAAGTAAGCCTGGGGATGGAAGCATACGGGACAAACCTCGGGAGCCTCTGTGCCTACTACGATGTGACCGCAGTTTGAGCATTCCCAGATAACGATTGAGCCCTTCTTGAATACCTCGCCCTCTGTGAGGTTTGCAAGAAGCTTGCGATAGCGCTCCTCGTGAGCTTTCTCAATCTTTGCTACGCCCTCGAACTGCTCTGCGATATCATCAAAGCCCTCTTCTCTTGCCTCTTTGGCAAAAGTAGCGTACATGTCAGTCCACTCGTAGTTCTCGCCGTCAGCTGCTGCTGCAAGATTCTGTGCAGTTGTGCCGATGCCGTCAAGATGCTTGAACCAAAGTTTTGCGTGCTCTTTCTCGTTTGCTGCTGTTTCCTCGAAAAGCTGTGCTATCTGAACATAGCCTTCCTTACGAGCCTTGGAAGCAAAGTATGTGTACTTGTTTCTTGCCTGTGACTCGCCTGCAAATGCTGCCTGAAGGTTAGCCTCAGTCTTTGTGCCTTTAAGATTCATAATTAACACCTCTTATATAGAATTTATTAAATCAATAATGATTACTGATTTTATACAGATAATTATATTACAATTTGCTGATTTTGTCAAGAATTTCTTCCTTAGTATAAAGGGTATTTATCAGCTCAAGTGTAGCGTTTGAGGATAGATAAGTGGGAAGTGACAGGCTCTCAAGAAGTGCCTTTCGCAGATATGCCGAATTATCTCTGCCTGCAAGTCCCATCTCGAACATATCTGTCTTTGTTATGGGCTCACGCTCAGGTCTTTCCTCTTCCCCTGCCACAGTCACACCGCAGCGCAGGAGTGCTTCTTTTAATATCTCGGGCGACAGTCCCTCCACACCTAAAAGGTTTTCTTTAGAGGGCTTTTCCTTTCGTTTTTCCTTACCCTCAACACAGGGGATGTAACAATGCTTTACACTTTCTTCACTCACAATTCCCTTTAGGAAATTTCGTATCACTCCACCTGCTTTATCGGAGTCAGTCATTACAACAATTCCTCTCTCCTTTGCAAGTTTTCGGATGAGACTCTGCTTTTCTTTATCCTTAAAAACTCTGAAACCCGATGTGGTGATAATCGGTGCGTCAATTAGGCCTTTGAGACGCTCTTTATCGTATTTGCCCTCCACTATTACGGCTTCTTTCAGTTTAAGCATAGGGCAGTTCCCTCTTTGCAATTATTGAAAGATTTGCTATGAGCTTCATAAGGGAGGCTTCCTCATTCATGCTCACGGAGTTTAGCTTTTCGCTCAGGTCGGCAATGGCGCCGATACTCTCACGAAGTGCATTTGTGGAAAGTCTCTCGGACTTTTTCTGAACCTTGGAGAGCACCCAGGCGCGACTGCCGTACTTAAAGAAATCGGCAGTTTCCTTAATGGGAGCACCGGACTCAAGGGTTACTCTTGCTCTGTACAAATCCACATAGGAAAGGCCCAAAACTCTGACTATATCACGAGGGTCTTCACCGTTTTTCAGGAGACTGTGAAGTTCAGAGTAGGCTTTCTCCAAATTGCCGTAGATTACAAAGTCCACCAAATCGTAGATTTTTGCCTCAAGTTTCTTAGTGACCACAGTATCTACCATGGGGAGTGTGATTTCCTCCTCGTCACCTGCATAAGCAATAAGTTTGTTGAGTTCAAGCCGCAGAGTGCTCAGGTCTGTACCGCAGTAAAAAATCATTTTTGAAGCCACCGGCAGAGAAATCTTCTTGCCCATTTTGTCGCACCAGGAAGCCACCTGATGCTCTAAAGCGACGGCACTTCTCATATTGATTTCGGCGACTGCGCCCAGCTTTTCCACAGCATTTGTAAAGGTTTTGAAGCTTTTGCCCTTGGTACTTCCCTCAGTCT
>JAUNJO010000012.1:30353-37716 GCA_030533225.1 Eubacteriales bacterium | reverse complement strand
GGCTTATTGACTACTATAATATCATCATCTTCATAGACAATATCAAGGGGTATATCCTGAGGAATTGCCTCAAGTTCTATGATTTCATCCAATTCAAGAGTCACATTATCATGTGCGGAAACCTTGAAGCTTTTTGAAACGACTTTTCCGTTTACAGATACATTTCCCGATTCAATATTTGAAGCAATAAAGCTTCTTGAACGGTCAGGAATATTCTCGGTGAGAAATTTATCAATTCTTGTCCCGGAAAAAATTTCATCAACAACAAAATTATGTTTCATTATTATCACTTATTGATTCGAGCGCAGGCTCTTTCTCTTTGTTTTTCTTTCCATAGAAGAAAATAATAAATACAGCAAGTATGACAGTACCGGCTGTTATAGCATAATCAGCAAGGTTGCAGTTAAAGGGAAAAAAGCTCAACAACAGAAAATCCACCACTTTGCCGCCGTTTACGATTCTGTCAATCATATTTCCGATTCCGCCGCCGATAATAAGACCTGCCGAAACAAAATACAGTGGATGCTTGAATTCCTTGTTGGTCATAAAGTAAATCATCACACCGCTTACTATAAGGGTAATCACAACAAACAACCAAGAAAAGCCTCCGCCTATTCCTCCGGCCATTCCGTCATTGAGTGCATACTCAAAATTCAGTATTTTCGGAATCACAGAGATACTGTCGTGTAAATCCATATTCGAAACTACAAGATACTTTGAAACTTGGTCTATAATAACAACAAGTACAGCAATGATTAAAGATATAATCATTTTTACCTCCAAAGAAACATAAGCGGTGTATTAAACACCGCTTTAGTTTTTAGTATTAATTAACCGATAACCTCAGCACAGCGTGAGCAAAGTGTCGGGTGCTCCGCACATGTGCCTACAGTATCGCTGTAAGCCCAGCAACGCTCACATTTCTCGCCCTGTGCCTTCTCAACGGTAACTTTCAATTCGCCGTCGGTTTCGCTGTCAAGCTTCACCTGGGAAACGATGAATGCGGCTGAAAGTTCGTCAATTACAGAATTAATGAAATCGTACTCCTCACCCTTTGCGCTGAGAGTGATAGATGCTTCAAGAGAAGCCTTAATGGTTTTCTCCTTAACTGCACATTCGATTTCCTTTTTAACCATATCGCGAAGCTCATGGATTTTATCCCAGTTTGCGATGAAGTTATCCGAAAGGTTAAGTGAAATCTTCTCGGGCATATCATTATACACGACATTGCCACAGTCAGCGTTCTTGTCATGAGGCATGAATCTCCAAATCTCATCGGCTGTATAAACAAGGATAGGAGCAAGCATTCTTGTCATAGCGTCAAGGATGATATAGATAGTTGTCTGCGCTGCGCGACGGGACTTGGAATCCGACTTCTCGGTATAGAGTCTATCCTTGAGAACATCAAGATAGAAGTTTGACATATCAACAACACAGAAGTTGTGAATTGCATGATAAACCTGATGGAACTCGTAGGTATCATAGCCGTTCTTAACCTTAGCAATAAGCTCATTGAGTTTATTGATTGCCCATTTGTCGATAGGTAAAAGCTCATCTATAGCTACCGAGTCTTTGTCGGGCTCAAAGTCGGAAATGTTACCTAAAATATATCTTGCGGTATTTCTAATCTTTCTGTAAGCCTCTGAAAGCTGCTTCAGGATGTCCTTAGAAATACGGATGTCAACATGATAATCGGAAGAAGCAACCCAAAGACGAAGCACATCTGCACCGTACTGGTCAACAACCTCCTGAGGATCAATACCGTTGCCTAAAGACTTACTCATCTTCTTTCCTTCACCGTCAACAACCCAACCGTGAGTCAACACGCTCTTATAGGGTGCCTGACCGAAAGCAGCAACGGAAGTGAGAAGTGAGGACTGGAACCAGCCTCTGTACTGGTCAGCACCTTCAAGATACAGATCAGCAGGCCAAGTAAGTTCGGGTCTTGTCTTACAAACAGCAGCATGAGTTACACCGCTATCGAACCAAACATCCATGATGTCCCGTTCTTTTTCGAATGTAGTGCCGCCGCACTTAGAACATTTTGCACCTTCGGGAAGAATATCCGAAGCATCATGTGTAAACCAAGCGTCAGAACCTTCAGCTCTGAAGAGAGCTGCAACCGCATCCATAGCAGCCTTATCAATATAAGGCTCACCGCAGTCCTTACAGAAGAAAATGGGAATAGGAACACCCCATCTGCGCTGACGGGAAATACACCAGTCTTTTCTCTCCTGAACCATGGAGGTGATACGGTCTTTACCCCATCCGGGAATCCACTCAACAGTGTTAATGGCTTTTACGGCATCAGCCTTAAAGTCATCAACTGAGCAGAACCATTGGTTTGTTGCTCTGAAAAGAACAGGCTGTTTACATCTCCAGCAATGAGGATACTGGTGAATAATCTTCTTAAGGCCAAAGAGAAGTCCCAAACTTTCAAGATGCTGAGCAATAGGTTTATTTGCCTCGTCTGTGAGAAGTCCTGCAAACTGTCCTGCTTCCTCGGTAAGTCTGCCGTCAGCATCCACAGGCACAATGATGGGAATTTCAGGATAGTTTCGGCACACATCATAGTCCTCAACTCCGTGGCCGGGAGCAGTATGAACGCAACCTGTACCACTCTCGAGTGTAACATGGTCGCCGACGATAACAAGAGATTCTCTGTCAATGAAAGGATGTCTGGTCTTCATGTACTCAAGTTCTGAGCCAATAATCTCAGCTACTACCTCATATTCCTCGATACCTGCGGCTTCAAAAGCACTCTTATAGAGTTCTTCTGCCATAATGTAGTATTCTTCTGCTGATTTTACGATTACATAATTAAACTCAGGTCCAACACAAACAGCAACATTGCCGGGCAATGTCCATGTGGTTGTTGTCCAGATAACAAAGCTGGTCTTTGCAGGGTCAACGCCCAAAGCACTGAGTTTGCCCATATCATCGGATACGGGGAATTTAACGTAAATAGAGAAGCAGGGATCCTCAGCGTACTCAATTTCAGCTTCTGCAAGGGCAGTTTTACACTCAGGGCACCAATAAACAGGCTTAAGTCCCTTGTAAATATATCCTTTGCTTGCCATTTCTGAGAAAATCTCAATCTGAGTTGCTTCAAATTCTTTAAGCAGAGTAATGTACGGATTATTCCAGTCACCTATACCGCCGAGACGCTTGAACTGCTCTCTCTGGTCATCCAGATATCCGAGAGCGAAGTCACGGCAAATCTGTCTGAGCTCAACATCGGAAATAGCATCCGAACTGCTCACACCTGCTTTTGCTCTGGCTTTGAGTTCCGTGGGCAGACCGTGAGTATCCCAACCGGGAACGTAAGGTGCACAGAAGCCGGACATGTTCTTATATCTTACGATAATATCCTTGAGCACCTTGTTAAGCGCTGTACCCAAATGGATATTGCCGTTGGCATAAGGAGGTCCGTCGTGAAGAACAAACTTAGGCTTGCCATCGTTTTTCTTCATAAGATTTTCGTAAACGCCTTCCTCATTCCATCTTGCTAAGGTTACAGGCTCACTTTGAGGAAGACCTGCCCTCATAGGGAATTCGGTTTTTGGTAAATTTAGTGTACTGTTGTAATCTTGAGGCATAACTATCTACTCTCCAAATTTATGTTAGTTTTTGGTATCGTCATCACTATCCTGTTCGACGTCATAATCGTCGCCAAACTTTAAGTTACCGAATGCTTTACCTTTTTTCTTGCTAAACTTATCGTGACTGTCAACATCAAAGTTGTCTCTGTCGCTGAAATCACTTACGATGTTAACATCAGATGTGTCTGTATCTGCAGCATTGTTATTTTCCGCAGGCTGAGTTTTAATTTCGGGTTTCTTTTCTTCCTTTGTTGTTTCAGGTGCTTTTATCTCCTGAGCATGCTCATAATCGTTAGAGTTATCTGTTGGATATCTCGAATCAATCTGAGCAGTCATTGCTTGGATTCTCTCTGCTGAAGGAAGGTCATTAGCAATAACAATATGCTTGTTGCAATTATTAACAATATCGTCACGCAGACGGTTGCACTCTGCTAAAAGGAGTGTGTACTGCTTTTTCTGCTCTTTAATCTGAATGTTCAGGTCATAAAGCTTCGCTTTGGCAAGATTTTCGGATTCTTCAATCATTCTTGCAGCCTTTTGACGAGCTTCTTTGATTGTAGAATCAGCGACCTTCTGTGCAGAAAGCATTGCATTTCTCACTGCGTCTTCGTCAGCGCGATATTCTTCAACTCTGGTTGCAAGAATATCCATCTTCTTAATAAGATCGGATTTTTCTTTCCTCAACTGTTCCATGGTAATGAGAACCTGGTCAATGAAAGCATCCACATCTTCGGGCTTATATCCACCGAAATTAGCTCTTCTAAAGCTAATACTCTTAATTTCATCCATTGAAAGCACATTAATTCCCCCTTAAATATAATGTAATACCTTAATAACTAATCTGTCGCGTTTAGTCGTATTCGTTTGCATAACCAACTTGAACTTACCGTATCCCCTTATGCTTACTGTATCTCCAAAAGAAACACAGCAGGAAACCTTCGAGGGTATGGAGTAGTTCACAAACACCTTATCTGATTCAATAAGCGACACAGCCTCACTTCTTGAAACTTTGCAAAGTGAACTGACAATATTGTCAATTCTCATAGAAGTCACTATAAAAGTAAGTTCTTCATGTTTTGTACAAAGCTTGTCCGTTGAGCCGCTGTATTCATAGACCTTTACCTTTTCCCGACCTACAGCTTCAAGCTGAGATATAACATAATAGCATATTTCGTCACGCACAAACGCCACAGCTCTGTGCTCGTCAACCGATAATATATCACCGATACATTCTCGCTTTATACCAAGTCCCATCAAGGAGCCGAGATAATCCCTGTGAGAAAGCTTTTTGAAACCGGAGGACTCAATCATCAATGCCTTAATCGGATAAAGTGTAACATCAAAGGCGGTGTAGTCATCACTGCAAACACAGACAAATACTCGCGTTGCATTTTCATAACCGCCGTAGAGATTAAAGCATAAGTGCAGATTTTTGAGATAACCGCTTGCAAATGAAGCTTCTTTCTCGTTGAGAAAGCCTAAATATGCATAAGACTCTTCACGGGACGCGTCAATTAAGTCATCAAGCCTTGACTGTAGAAGTCTGGTTTCGTCCATTTAGCTTAGAAATAAACTCCGCTGTTTTCAAGCTCATCGAGAAGATCATCACCGGTTAAATCTACATTATTGGGGATGATGATAAATGTGCTGGAAGCAACTTTTTTAATCTTACCGCGATTAGCGTATGCAACACCTGATAAAAAGTCGATAATACGTCTGGACATATCTTTATTGGTGTTCTCAAGGTTGAGAACTACGGTGTGAGTTTTGATAAGCTCATCTGCGATCGCTCTTGTTTCCTCACCGAAACGCTCGGGCTTAAATAGAGCTACTGCGAGTTTAGCGGTAGCATTGATGTTTACAACCTTGCTTCTGCTTGTCCGTGAGTTGTCGCGAACAGTAACTTCCTCTTCATAATCATCCTGTGCGCTTTCCTCGCCGTAACCGTACTCATCGTATTCATATTCGTCCTCGGGAGCATCCCACATACGCTTAAACTTGTCAACAAAACCTGCCATATTTATAACCTCCAAAATTAATTATAATTTCTTGCTCCGAAGAGAGAAGAACCTATGCGAACCAAAGTTGCACCCTCAAGTATCGCTTCTCTATAATCTCCGGACATACCCATGGAAAGGGTATTCATAGATATATTATCTATGTTTTTATGTGATATGTCAATAAACATATTACGCATATTTTCAAAATATCCTCGAATTTTCTGTTCATTTTCACAAATGGGCGGTATTGCCATTAAGCCGTCGACAGCAATTGAAGGAAGCTCTGAGATTTGATAGAGAAGCTCCTCTACCCTGTCAGGCATAACTCCGCCTTTGTTTTCTTCCCTGCCGATATTTACTTCTACGAGGATTTTTGTGGTGATACCGGCGTTTTCACTGAGTCTTGAAATCTCTTTTGCGAGTTTCAGGGAATCAACAGACTGTATGGTGCTTACTTTGCCGATGATTTGGCGCACCTTATTGGTCTGCAAATGACCAATAAAGTGCAGATCAGCACAGTCCAGGTTGTACCCGTCGTATTTTGACAAAAGTTCCTGCACTCTGTTCTCGCCAATATGGTCAAGTCCCAAGGATATTGCGTAGTTTATATACTGAACATCCACTGTTTTGGTGGCTGCTAAAAAGGTTATATCATCGGGATTTCTGCCACTTTTAATAGCTGCATTCGCAATGTTTTCCTTTATAGTCTTGTAGTTATACTCTATATTACCTAACAACTTTTCCTGCATATAAATCTTCTCCGTTTACTACTATGGAATCGTTAAGGGAAACGGTGTTTCCGCTTACAAGTGTGTCTGCTTCCGGATTTTCATCCACGATTACAAAATTGTTATCGGCATAAAGAATGACAATCTCCTTGAAAACAAGCTCACTTCCGCGAAGAACATAGACACCCTGAACCTTCTTTCGCTCGCCTGTCTGAGAACCCGCTACATCTACAAAATCATCGTGAATGGCGGATTTTGAAATACGAAGTCCACTGTAAGAATTTACAGTTATCAGTACATTCTCATCCCGCAAGTGACTTATTGACGAATTCATGTAATCACATCTGAAAACCGCCACTGCATCGGACTGTTTGCTTGTTTGATTGAGCGAAACAAGGGTTGCGGGAATGTCATTGCACGATGCATCGGGGAAACTCAGAAGTGTGGAAGTGTTGCTGTGTGAAAGAGTTATTGCCTCATCAGCGGTAAGTTTGCATGCAACATACCAGTTAGGACCGCTTACGGTTTTGCCCACAACATTTGAATTATTTGACTGTGGCTTAAGTTCTTTTTCAAATTGCTCGACAGTCATCTCTTCAGCCTTTTCATAGTCATAAAGACCTTCATATCCGTCAGTGTGCGACACAAAATAACCGGGAATTTCTGTATGGATTACTTCTTCATAGGTACCGCCTTTAGTCTGACAGGTTGAGAGTTCGGCACGAAGCTCGGCAATTTGTGTATTGAAATTATCAAGCTGACCTGTAATAATCTGACGCTGATTTATGTTGTAAACCAAATCATCCGAATAAGAATCAACCAATAAAAAATTATTGCCGTTGACAGCACCAATGAGCTTTTTCAAATCATGGTCGATTTGCTTATCTATAGCAGCATAGTCAGAGGAGGTGTTTTTACCGACACCGGCGAGAGATTCTAAAAGCTCAATTTCAGTTTCAATTTCTCTGCTTCGCTTATAATTCAGCGCGTCAGCTTCGTCTGTGAATACCAAAGCAACAGGTGCATTTGCTCT
>JAUNJO010000012.1:0-30343 GCA_030533225.1 Eubacteriales bacterium | reverse complement strand
ACCGTATCACCGTCATTTACGGTGTAGTAGAGAACTTTGCCGGTGCTGTTGTAACTTATGGTTTTTTCGTCTCTTATTACTTTGCTCTTTGCAGAGATAGTTTCGTCGTAGCTGTACCGTACAGCATATTCAGTATCTACTACTGATCTTGTATCTAAGTCCGAGTTAAAAATCATAACCCCGAAATATGCAAATACTACTATTGTAATTGCAACAATACCTGCAATCGTTAAGTATTTTCTTTTCATGTTATTTCAAATCCTTCATTGATTAAAAATTTCTGGACTGATAAATATAATTCCTGCGAACTCTCGAAATCATCAACAAAAAACCAATTCACTCTTTCATTTCTGTTAAACCATGTGAGTTGTCGCTTCGCATAACGACGGGTAGACCTTTTGAGAGTTTCGACACACTCATCAAGGGGAACATTGCCAAGGATATAGGGTTTCAGCTCCTTATAGCCGATAGCTTGAATTGATGTGTTACCGAGAGGACTTGCGAAAAAGTTTTCGGCCTCAGAAAGCAAACCTGCCTCAATCATCCTGTCAACACGCATGTTAATTCTGTCATAGAGTTTTTGTCTGTCTCTAAACTTAAGTCCGATGTAAGTTGTCAAGAATTCAGAGGGTGAGCCTTTAGAAATTTCATTTTGCTCGGTTTGGGTAATTCCCGTTGTATAATAAATCTCCAAAGCCCTGATTATTCTCTTGGGGTTTTTCTCTACACTGAGCCTTTTATAGCTATCGGGGTCAATTTTTTCAAGTTCTTGAAGCAGTGAATCCAATCCTTCATTCTCACATTTATCAACAAGGTTTTTGCGAAGTTCTAAGTCTGTATCTGCTTTTGCGAAGCTTATACCGTCAAGAAAACTGTCAGTATAAAGACCTGTGCCTCCTGCAATAATCGGAAGTTTATTATGAGAAACAATTTGCTCTATTGCAGCTTTTGCGTCTTCGACAAAACGCGCAACACTGTAGGATTCACTCGGCTCTACATAATCTACGAGGTGGTGCATAATACCGCACATTTCCATAGCAGTCGGTTTGGCGGTAGCAATATCCATTCCCTTATAAATCTGCATGGAATCAGCAGAAATAATCTCACCGTGAAAATCTTTTGCAACACTGACCGCGAGGGCGGTTTTTCCCGAAGCAGTAGGTCCTACAACAGAAATAACTTTAGTTTTATTTTGGGGCACAATATCACACCCTGCCGAAGAGTTTTTCAACATCGCGTCTTTTGAGTATAACCGAAACAGGCCTACCGTGGGGACAGTACCTCAAACTGTCATCATGAAGCATCTGAGCAACCAAAGCTTTAAGCTCAGGCTCTGTGCTTTTGTTTCCGGCTTTGACAGCGGCTCTGCAAGCGATGTTGTGGAAAATCCAATCCATCTTTTCAGTCTTAATATCCTGCTTATTAAGAGCTATGTGAGTTATCATTTCCGTAATGGTATCACCGATATCTTCACCGGTAATATACTGAGGAGCGCTTCTCACAAGCAAAGTTGAATTTCCGAAATCCTCCACCTCAAAGCCGTATTTGGTAAACATTTCAATATTGTCGGTTGCTACAGAATAGTCACTCTTAGAAAGTGTAACCGATTCCGGAACAAGCAGCAGCTGAGTGCTGTTTTGTGGATTTTCTTTTAGCTGATTATAAATAATCCTTTCATGGAGTGCATGCTTATCAATGAACATGATTTCGTTTTGTATTTCAATGACTATGTAAGTCCTGAACACTTCGCCGATGTACTTATAGTCGGGCGTGTCATTTTGAAACAGGACGGGTGAATTTTCATGAGTATTCTCGGTAGTATCATCGTGACGCTCCGCATGAACAGAAGCATCACTGCCTGTTTGCTCATAAATACATTCCGATTTGTCTAAAACAGAGTGGTTCTCCTCGGATTTAAGGATACTCTCAAGTGTGCTGTTATAATTATTAATCTGTACTCTGTCTGACAAAGCTATATCCCGTTTATAAGGCGGAGTGTAGTTTTTAGGTGTAATAACCTCATAAGGTACTGCTTTTTTCGGTGTTTCTACAGGAACATCAGCATTAAGGTCCAGGGAGGCGATTGGGTCAAAGGAACTCTCCTTCGATTTATCCGAAGTTTGAGGTTTCTGTGTTGATATTGGTGTGTTTGCGGGTCTCACATCCCTTGAGCGCAAATCAAACTGCGTAAAGGGGTTTGATTGCTTCACAGATGTTAAATCCGCGACTTTTCGCATATCTCCTTTATAAAGTGCACCCTTTACTGCGTGATAAACAGCATCAAACAAAGGTCTTTCGTTTTGAAATCTCACCTCGATTTTTGCAGGATGCACATTGACATCAACAAGTGTGTAGGGCAACTCTATGTTGAGCACGCAGCACAAAAACTTACCCACCATTACGGAGCCTTTTGCGGCCTCATCCAAGGCGGCGGCAGCAGTACGGCTGCGAACATAACGATTATTCACAAAGAAAGTTTGCATACTCCGACTTGCTTTGGCGGCCACAGGTTTTGAAATGTAGCCTGTAACTTTAATTCCGCCGAGTTCATAATCCACATCAATAAGTGAATTTGCAAATTCTCTGCCGAACACAGCGTAAATAGCTGAATACAGTTTTCCGTCGCCGGATGTCTTTAATACTTGCTTGGAATCCCTGATAAATGTAAAGGATACCTCAGGATGAGACAGAGCAAGCCTGTCCACAACTTGTGCAACTGCGTTTCCCTCGGATACATCCTTTTTCAAAAATTTTTGTCTTGCAGGAATATTATAAAACAGGTCACGAATGATTATTGTTGAACCTTTGCTGCAGCCTGCGTCATCAAAGTTTACCTCTTCACCGCCGTTAATCACATAGTAGGTGCCGACATCCTCACCCTCACTCATAGTGATAAGCTCAACCTTGGCAACGGCGGAGATGGAAGCAAGCGCCTCACCGCGAAAACCTAAAGTCGCAATGCTGTCAAGGTCATTTTGGGTTGCAACCTTACTTGTTGCGTGACGAAGAAAAGCTTTCTTAACATCCTCACGCAAAAAACCGCAACCGTCATCGGTGACACGCATGAAGGTAGTACCGCCGTTTTTAATCTCAACGGTGATGAACTTTGCTCCTGCATCAATGGAGTTTTCCAAAAGTTCCTTAATTACCGAGGACGGTCTTTCGACAACCTCACCTGCGGCAATAAGTTCTGCAGTGTGCTTATCAAGTACATTAATTCTACCCATACATATCACCTCCAAAATGGGATTTAATTTGTTAATCTAATAAATTTTTGAGTTCATAGAGCACATTCATAGCTTCAATGGGTGTGAGCGTTTCAACATCGGTGCCTTTTAGTTTCTTAATTACCTCAGAATCGGCAGAAGGAATGAGCGAAAGCTGAATATCATCATCTAAATCCTCATGAATAATCCTCGGCGCAGTCTCAACACGAGGTGCTCCGTCACCTTCGACCAACTCTTTAAGAATTGTCTTGGCACGCTTGATAATTGTATCGGGAACACCTGCGAGCTTCGCAACCTCGATACCATAGCTGTCGTCAGCACCGCCTGGAACAATTCTTCTGAGGAAAGTGATATCGTCACCTTTCTTCTTAACTGCGATGTTGTAGTTCTTCACGCCGTCTATGAGTTCCTCAAGAACAGTAAGTTCATGGTAATGAGTTGCAAACAGTGATTTTGCACCCAAACGCTTTTTGTCTGCGACAAATTCAAGTACGGCTCTTGCGATACTCATGCCGTCATAGGTAGATGTACCTCTGCCGATTTCGTCAAATACAAGCAGGCTTTTGTTGGTTGCAGTTTTCACGATGTTGGCGACTTCGCTCATCTCAACCATAAAGGTTGATTGACCTGAAGCCAAATCATCAGAAGCGCCCACACGGGTAAATACAGCATCAACTATACCGATATGAGCCGCATCACAGGGCACAAAACTGCCAATTTGCGCCATAACAACGATAAGTGCCACCTGGCGCATATATGTGGATTTACCCGCCATGTTTGGACCTGTTATAATAGCCACACGGTTTGCCTCGTTGTCGAGAAAAACATCGTTGGAAACAAATCTTGACGAGGTAAGCAGAGCCTCAACTACAGGGTGACGGGATGCCTTCAGATGAATAATAGATGACATATCCACATCGGGACGGATATATCTGTTGTCGGAAGCCACATTTGCAAGAGAGCAAAGCACATCAACTGCAGCAAGTGCGTCGGCGGTTTTCTCGATTCTGTCAAGATTGTCAGCAACCTGCTTGCGAATACTGTTAAACAGTTCATATTCAAGTGCCGTTGCCTTGTCCTTTGCACCTAAAATCTTGCCCTCAAGCTCTTTAAGCTCCGAAGTTATGTATCTCTCAGCATTTGTGAGAGTTTGTTTTCTAATATAAGTTTCGGGAACCAAATCCTTATAGGAATTGGTGACCTCAATGTAGTAACCGAAAACACGGTTGTAACCCACCTTAAGTTTGGGAATGCCGGTTTTCTCCCTCTCGTATGTCTCAATTTGAGTAAGCAAAGAGGTGGAGTCGTTCATCACAGAAGTAACTTCATCAAGGTCCGAATTATAGCCACGCTTTATCATACCCCCTTCACGGACGGTAAAGGGAGGCTCGTCCACTATCGCACAGTCGATAAGAGAATTGATGTCGGAAAGCTCGTCAATCTCCCCCCATAGTTCCTGTAGATAAGCAGACTTTGTATTTTTCAGCAAATTTTTGATTTCTGGTAAATTTACGGTTGCGCTGTAAAGAGAGCGAAGTTCTCTTGCATTGGCAGAGCCGTAAACAATTTTTGTCATAATGCGCTTAATGTCAAGAATTCCGGAAAGCGCCGTCATAAGTTCGAGACGCAAAACAGTATCATCTACAAGCTCACCTACAGCACCCTGTCTTCTTGAAATTATAGCAACATTCATAAGCGGATTTTCTATCCATGAACGCAGAAGCCTTCTACCCATAGCTGTCTTGGTATTATCAAGCACCCAAAAAAGCGAGCCGCGCTTTTCCTTTGTGAGCATAGTTTCGGTCAATTCAAGGTTTCGGCGGGTATTGAAATCCAGCTTCATATACTGATTTTCAGAGTATATCTTCACATTGTTGATACGCTCAAGACCTGACATCTGTGTCTTTTTCAAGTATCTCAGTAAAGCTCCCACAGATACTACAAGCTCAGCACTTTCCTTGAAGCTTTCGTATACGCTGTCAGCAAACTGTCCGTGTACTGCATCCAGGCACTCCAGATAGGCATAATCCCCTTTTGAAAGTTCCTCGATACTTGTGGTCAGCCTGTCTGCGATAAAAGTTCTGATATCTGCCCCATTCTTGCCGAAACCGCACAGGAGCACTTCTTTGGGCGAAAAACTCACAAGCTGATCCTTGAAATATCTGAAACAATCCTTACCGCAGGTTGCTGTTGCGAAAAGCTGTCCTGTGGAAACATCACAGAAGCAAATTCCGATAGCTTCCGAGTCATAGAAAGCTGAGCAAATGAAGTTGTTTTTGCTCTCATCAAGCATACTCGACTCAACCACGGTACCCGGTGTAATAACCCGAATGATCTCACGCTTTACAATACCTTTGGCAAGGGCGGGGTCCTCGGTTTGCTCACAAATAGCTACCTTGTAGCCTTTTGAAACTAACTTTGCAATGTAGCCCTCACAGCTGTGGAAAGGCACACCGCACATAGGGGCACGCTCCTCCTGACCGCAATCACGGCCGGTAAGAGTCAAATCAAGTTCTCTGGATGCAAGCTTCGCATCTTCAAAGAACATCTCATAAAAATCTCCGAGACGAAAGAATACTATGCTGTCTTTATTCTGTTCTTTGATTTCAAAATACTGCTTCATCATGGGTGAAAGCTCAGCCATAATATTCTTCCTCTCTTAGAATTAAATATTTGCGATTAGTGACAGCCGCCGCAGGATTCGCAGGAACCCGAGCAAGCATGATAATCGGTGGTGTTGGGGTCCTCGCCGTTTGCAGAGTTGGAAACAATAGCAAAAACTCTGTTCATAACCTCATCAAAAGCAGTCTTTGCTTCGTTGACCTTAACCATAGATTCGTTAACCATAATGTCGGCATAGAGGGTACGCATTTTTGTGTTGAGGTCCTTGATTGCCTCCTCATCACGCTCTTTTGCGGTGAGTTTCTCGTTAAGCTGAAGCTTTAAGAGGTTAAATTCGCCGATAAGCGCCTGGAGTGCCTCATCCGAATCCACAGCCTTTGTGGCCTGCTGATAAGCAATGTAGCTTTCCTCCTGCTGTATCTTTCTGCCAAGTTCTCTTGAAAGTTCGATAATATCCATTTTTATTTCTCCTTTATTTTAATAAATCTTATATAAACTCGCCCCTGAGAATCCAGTTGCGTGCTTCGGTAATTTTAACATCCCTGAAAGTGCCGATTAATTCAATGTCACCGGGAGCTTCAACAATTATGTTGCCTGATGTCCTGCCGGAAAGCAGTCCGTTCTTTTCATTGACTTCCTCTACCAAAACTCGCTCAACGCTTCCTACCATTGAAGCACATCGTTCAGCGGCAATTTTCTCCTGAGTTTTAAGAAGTTCGGTAAACCACTTACTCTTTTCCTCTGAAGTAACCACATCGGGGAGCTTTGCGGCAGGAGTACCGGGCCGTCTTGAGTAGATGAAAGTATAAAGTGAGGTGTACTCTACTTCCTTAACAAGAGAAAGTGTTTCCAAAAAATCTTCATAAGTTTCACCGGGGAAACCTACGATAACATCACTTGTAAGTGACAGTCCATCAATCTTCTCCTTAGCATAAGCGATAATGTCAAGATATTTTTCCCTTGTGTAACGCCTGTTCATCTCCTTGAGGATTCTGCTGCTTCCGCTTTGGAAAGGCAGATGAAGGTGCTTTGAGATGTGCTTTGAGTTTGCAATAGTGTCGATAAGCTCATGAGTGCAATCCTTCGGGTGGGATGTCATGAAACGCAGGATGTAATCTCCTTCGATTTTATCAATCTCTCTTAAAAGTCCCGCAAAGGTGATATCCTCATTAAGTCCTTTGCCGTAAGAGTTTACATTTTGACCGAGAAGTGTAATTTCCTTATAGCCTGCTTCAATCATAGATCTTGCTTCATCTATAACAGCTTTGCTTTCTCTTGAACGCTCACGGCCTCTCACATAAGGCACAATGCAATAAGAACAGAAGTTATCACAGCCGTACATAATGGGGATGAAACCCTTGAAATTCTTATCACGAAGCGTCGGGAGATTCTCGTAAATAGTATTGTCCTCAACATCGTTATCTATTATGCGTTTGCTGTTTACAAGCACATCGTAAAGAAGCTGTGGAAAACGGGAGACGCTGTGTGTACCGAACACAAGATTGACAAAAGGATAGCTTTTATAAATTCTGTCCGATACGGATTTCTGCTCCATCATACATCCGCAAAGAGCGATAATAACCGAAGGATGGCGACGCTTAATGTTCTTAAGCGCTCCTACATTGCCGAAAACTCTGTCCTCGGCATGCTCACGGACTGCACAGGTGTTAAAGAGTATAAAATCCGCCTCAGACTCATCATCGGTAAAGTCAAAGCCTGCAGTAAAAAGCATACCTTTAATCTTTTCGCTGTCAGATACATTCTGCTGACATCCGTATGTATGAACATAAGCTAAAGGCCTTTCGCCCCTCTTTCTCACATTCATAATCTCCCCTATTAAACCAAGAAGCTCGGCGGTTTTAGGGTCCGTTTCTCTAAACTGATAAATGTTTGCCAGTGCATACTCCCCCAATGTTATAGTTTATTCAGTTTATATTACCACAAAATCGCAGTGATTTCAAGCACTAAATACAATATATTGTGATTAATTTGTGAATTTTATCCTATATTGGCGAATACATTGGGAGTCGAACCGACTATTACGGTTTGGCACAGTTCATATTCGGTTACTACATTGCTTTCATAGTTGATTATCGGGCATGTGAGACTTATGTCGGCATCCACAACAAGATAGATTCTGTGAACCGTTTGGTTTATACCGGCAGAAGTAAAATCCGACTTAATTGTTGTGGTGACACTTCCGCCCAATGTCAAAGATACGGGAATTTTGGGGCCGACATTTGACAGCAGGACAATTCCGGTAAAAGCTCCTGCCGGCACTTTTGCAGTAACCTTTTTATTGTTTTTTATGTACTCTGTTATTTTGAGGGACATGTCCGCCTTAAGCTTATTGACCTCCTTGGTGTTGGTTGACAGCGAGGATATACTTCCATCCTCGGATTTGCTCACAACTATAAGGTCTGTGTACTCAATATCGGAATTGTCGAGAATCTCCCCTACTGCCGTGTCTATCGAATTTACCGCGTGAATTTCAAGTTCGTTATCCACAAGGTTGTGGACTAAATCTCTTGCTTTGAATTCAAACAGGCAAAAGAGAGCTATTGACGGTATCAAAACAAGTAACGCAAGTTTTATCAGAATGAATTTCAGTTTCCTCCTGTGTGGCTTTCTATACAAAAAAACACCCCCTGTGCATAATACACAGAAGGTGTTGTCCAAGTTTCAAAAAATTACTCGCAGTCCTCGCAACCGCAATCGCAGTCACAGTCGCAGTCAAACTCAATGCCGCTGAAATCGAACTCCAATTGTTCTCCGCACTCGGGGCAAACAATCTCGCCCTCAAGAAGAAGATCCTCATCAAGGCAGATAGTCTCGCCGCATTTACCGCAAGTTACCTCGTAGTAAGCGGTATCACAATCGAAATCGCAACAGTCATCGCAGTCACAGCAATCGTCGCAGTCGCAATCGCAATCACAGTCGCACTCATCATCATATAAGTCCTCTTCTACATAGGAGAGGTCCTCATCAATTTCATCCACCTGCAGGGACATTTCGTCATAAAGCTCCTCAAGGTCAGTTACGGCAACAGCCATATCCTCTAAAAGTTCCATCATAGCGTTAAGAACCTTTACCTCATCCTTGTTCTCGTCAAGTTTGAGTCCGTCTGCCAAACCGCGGATGTAAGCAATTTTCTCTGTTAAAGTCATAATAAATACCTCACAAATTATGCACGGCCGATATATTCGCCTGTACGTGTGTCAATCTGGAGAAGCTCGCCTTCCTCGATGAAGAGGGGAACTTTAATCTCAGCGCCGGTTTCAAGAGTAGCGGGCTTAAGTGCATTGGTTGCAGTGTTGCCTGCAAAACCGGGGTCGGTCTGAGCAACGGTGAGCTCAACAAAGTTGGGAGGTTCTACGCCGAATACGGAACCTTTGTAGGAGAGAACCTTGCAAACCATGTTCTCCTTTACAAAACGGAAGTTGTCGCTAAGGATATCCTTACCGATGGGAACCTGCTCCCAAGTTTCTGTGTCCATAAAGTAGTAGAGGTCGCCGTCGTTGTAGCTGTACTCCATGTCTCTTCTGTCAATGAAAGCGGTAGGATACTTATCGTTGGGGTTGAAAGTCTTTTCAACTACAGCGCCTGTGATAACGTTTCTGATTTTTGTTCTAACGAATGCAGCACCTTTACCGGGCTTAACATGCTGGAACTCAACGATAGAAACAACCTGGCCGTCCATTTCAAAAGTAACACCGTTTCTAAAATCGCCTGCTGATATCATAAATGATTCCTCCAAATAATTGATTTATGCGTAATTACACATTTTATCTCATTTATTATACAAAAAAGTACGGTAAATTGTCAATACTCAAAGAATAATTAATTCTTTCGGCATTGAGGCAAAGGTCTCATAGCCGTTTTCAGTGACAAGTACCGTGTCCTCGATTCGGACTCCAAACTGTCCGGGCAGATAAATTCCGGGTTCAACCGTCAAGGTCATACCGGCCTTCAGAATGTCCTTGGATTTCATGCTTGCGTAGGGGGCCTCGTGAATTTCAAGACCGACTCCGTGGCCTGTTGAGTGGCCAAAGCACTCACCGTAACCCGCTTCTCTGATTACATCACGGGAGGCTTTATCAACATCAAAACCGCTTACTCCTGCCCTTACAGCCTCAAGACCTGTGTAATGTGCCTTGAGGACTATATCATAGATTTCCCTTTGCTTGTCACAAATGCTTCCGATTGCTACGGTACGGGTCATATCGCTGTGGTAACTGTCGTAGACCGCGCCGATGTCAAAAGTGATAAAATCTCCTGACTGTACCTTGTTGTCGGAGGGCACGCCGTGAGGAAGTGATGTTTTCTTTCCTGTTACGGTAATTAAGTCAAATGCTACCTTTTCAGCACCTTTGAGTTTCATTAAGTATTCAAGTCTTGCGGCAATTTCTTTCTCTGTTACACCGACTTTGATGAAATTTAAGACCTCAAGATATGCTTCCTCGGCAATTTTCTGTGCTGTTTTAAGCTTTTCAACCTCTATGGAGGACTTAACAATTCTAAGCTCCGATATGAGCTTTGAAAGTTTATCGTCACATACAACATTGGCTTTTATATTCTTTTTATAGTCTTCATAAGTGCTTAATGTAACAGCATCTGTTTCGATAATCAGATTTTCAACACCGTCATTTACAAGGATTTCGTTTATCTTGTCAAAAGGATTAGTGAAAGACACAACGGACATATGTGTAACCGTGTTCTCGGCTGCCTCGATATATCTGAAATCAACTAAAAGACTGCAGTTTTTCTTTGTGACAAGCACATAACCCTCGGAATGAGGAAAACCTGTCAGATAGGTTATGCTGATATCACCGGTAACTAAGGCCGCTTCAGTATCGTTTAATAAACTTTGAATTTTAATAAGTCTTTCTTTCATGCATATCACCTCAAATGTTAAATCATAACCACCCGTCAAACGGGTGGTTTGCACAGGGGCTATAAGCCCCGTTACTTGCCCGCGTCTCAAGGCGCGGGCTTTCACTTTGTTCAAGCCTTATTGTATTTGCCTCTTTGGCATACCCCTAAAGGGGTTTATTTAGTAAATGGATCCTCATACTCTTTTACGCTCAGCTTGTCCAATGCTATATCTGCTTTTTCTTGGTCTTGTATGTATTTTCTAATCGTTGATTCATTGAGTCCAACTGTCGATACATAGTAACCTTCTGCCCAAAAGTGCCGATTGCCAAACTTATATTTTAAATTTGCATGTCTGTCAAACATCATAAGCGCACTTTTACCCTTAAGGTATCCCATAAAACTTGACACACTAACTCTTGGTGGTATACTTAAGAGCAGATGTACATGGTCGGGCATCATATGTCCTTCTAATATTTCTACACCTTTATATTTGCACAAAGTTCTTATGATTTCTTGTAAGTCTTTTCTGTACTGATTGTATATGATTTTTCTTCTATACTTCGGTACTATTACTATGTGATATTTGCATAACCACTTCGTGTGTGATAAACTATTATATTGATTTGCCATAAAAATTCTCCTTTCTTCTACAATAAGGCCTGAACACCCAAATTGTACCAAGATTGGGGAATTTTTTGTATAACATTTGTCGCACACCCGCATAGCGGGTGGTTGTTTGTTCTGCACTATCGTGCAGAACTGCCTGGAAGGCATTAATAAAAAAGCGGACAGCCAAAACTGTCCGCTTATGTGATTACCTAAACTTACGCTTGCGAGCTGCTTCGGATTTCTTCTTACGTTTAACAGAGGGCTTCTCATAAGCTTCTCTCTTACGCACCTCGGCAATAACTCCGGCTCTAGCACACTGCTTCTTGAATCTTCTTAAAGCATTTTCAAGGGATTCATTTTCTTTTAACCTGACTTCTGCCATCTTTCTTCCCTCCAATCTGATTCGCGGGATTAACAAAATCTTTGATTATTATACATAAAGAAAATGATTATGTCAATAGAAAAACAGAAGAAATATTAAAATTGTCGAAATTAACCTCAGGGTTTTACAACAATATTTACAAGTTTACCCTTAACATAGATTTCCTTAATTACATTCATAGTGCCTATTGCGGATTTTACCGACTCGTTATCGTGACACAGTGCAAGCACTTCCTCCTGTTCGGAATCAGCAGGTATGTTGAGCTTTGCTTTGATTTTACCGTTGACCTGAACAGCAATCTCAACGGTATCCTCCTTGCATTTAGACTCATCGTACTGAGGCCATGACTGCTCTGCAATGATGCCCTCACCCAAGTTGCAAATCTCCCAAAGTTCCTCTGTTACATGGGGTGCAAAGGGGTTCATAAGGATAGAGAACACTGAAAGCTCATATTTGTTGATTTCACCTGCAGCATAAATGTCATTGATAAGCGCCATTAAGGCTGCGATAGCGGTATTGAACTTAATATTTTCTATATCCTCGGTAACCTTCTTAATTGTCTTATGGAAAGATGATTCAAGCTTTGTGGAATACTTGTCACCGTCTACAACCATATCCTGGAGATTCCAGTATCTTTCAATGAATCTACGGCAGCCGCGGATACTTGACTGACTCCAAGGAGCAGCCTTTTCAAAGTCACCAATAAACATCTCATACAAACGCAGGGTGTCTGCACCGTACTCGTTAACAATATCATCGGGGTTGACAACATTACCTCTTGACTTACTCATCTTCTCGCCGTTTTCACCGAGAATCATACCGTGAGAGGTACGCTTTGCATAAGGCTCCTTTGTGGGAACAATGCCGATATCATAGAGGAATTTATGCCAAAAACGGCTGTAAAGCAAATGCAAAGTAGTATGCTCCATACCACCGTTATACCAATCTACCGGTGTCCAATAATCAAGTGCTTCTTTGCTTGCAAGAGCCTCGTTATTGTGAGGATCGGTATATCTTAAGTAATACCAGGAGGAGCCTGCCCACTGAGGCATTGTATCGGTTTCGCGGTATGCTTTTTTGCCGCACTTGGGACAAGTGGTCTCTACCCAATCGGTGATATTTGCAAGAGGAGATTCACCGTTGTCAGTGGGTTCATAGGAATCCACCTTTGGCAGAAGCAGAGGAAGTTCGCTTTCGGGAAGCGGAACATATCCGCACTTTTCGCAATGAACGATGGGAATAGGCTCGCCCCAATATCTCTGACGGGAGAAAACCCAGTCACGAAGCTTAAATACAACCTTTTCGTGACCTAAATTATTTTCAGTGAGCCACTCAATAATCTTCTTCTTTGCTTCCTCAACGGAAAGGCCTGTAAGTATACCTGAATTTACCATTACACCTGTGGCGCAGTCGGTGAAAGCCTCCTCCTCAACATTTCCGCCCTTTACAACTTCAACTATAGGAAGATTGAATTTTTTTGCAAATTCCCAGTCGCGGGTATCGTGAGCAGGAACAGCCATAATTGCACCTGTGCCGTAAGATACGAGAACATAGTCGGAAATAAAAATTGGAATTTCAGTGCCGTTTACAGGGTTAATAGCCTTAACACCCAAAAGCTTAACGCCGGTCTTGTCCTTAGCCACTTCGGTACGCTCGAAGTCTGATTTCTTTGAGGCGAACTCCTGATAAGCTCTGACTTCATCCATGTTTTCCAGCTTATCACTCCATTTTTCAATAAGAGGATGCTCAGGAGAGATAACCATATATGTAGCGCCGAAAAGAGTGTCGGGACGGGTTGTGTAGATGGTGAGAGTATCACCGAGAGTTGTGTTAAAATCAACCTCGGCACCAGTACTTCTGCCAATCCAGTTAACCTGCTGAGCCTTAACTCTTTCAGGATAGTTAACCAAATCAAGGTCAGAGAGAAGTCTGTCTGCATACTCGGTGATTTTAAGCATCCACTGAGTTTTGTTCTTACGAACAACCTCGCTTCCGCAACGCTCACAAACTCCGTTTACAACCTCTTCGTTTGCAAGTACACACTTACATGAGGTACACCAGTTTACAGCCATTTCCTTCTTATAAGCAAGGCCTTTCTTGAAAAGCTGCAGAAAAATCCATTGTGTCCACTTGTAGTACTCGGGATCGGTTGTGTTGATTTCACGGCTCCAGTCAAAAGAGATACCGAGAGATTTTATCTGCTTGCGAAATCTGTCCACATTATTCTTGGTTACAATTTCGGGGTGAATGTGATTCTTTATCGCATAATTCTCGGTAGGAAGACCGAAGGCGTCCCAACCGATAGGATAAAGCACATTGTAGCCCTGAAGACGACGCTTACGGGAAACAACATCAAGCGCTGTATAAGGACGGGGATGTCCTACATGAAGTCCTTGACCGGAGGGATAAGGAAACTCGATAAGTGCGAAGAATTTTTCCTTGTCTGAGTTTTCCTCAGCGTGGAAGCAGCCTTTTTCCTCCCAGATTTTTTGCCATTTTGGTTCTGTACTCTTATGATCGTATCTCAAAATGAGTCCTCCTCATTATAAATTATTAATTAGTCTTCGTCATCAATATACGGTGTCAGGTCGACAGGCTCACCGTCAAGCCACAGGTGGTCAAGATTATAATACTCTCTTGCTTCATCGGAGAAAATATGAATTATAACATCGGTATAATCCATTAAAATCCATGAATCAGAGCGATGACCTTCAATGTGGTCTACAGACATACCCATACCTTTAAGCTGAAACTCAAGTTCATCGGCAAGGGATTTAACATGGGTAGAGTTGTTACCTGTTGCCATAACCATATAATCGGCAAGAGAAGAAATCTCTCCGATTTTAATGACAGATACATTTCTTGCTTTTTTATTAGATAGAATTTTTGCGGATTCTATTGCCTGTTCAAGCTGTGTCATAAAATAATCCTTTCTTATTCATTTAATTGGAGGATAACCTCGTTATACGCAGACAAGGCATCAGGATGCACCGTTTTGCCTCTGCTTATCAAGTCCGTAATGACATATTTCAGCGCGTAACGCATACCGTCCTCCAAGGATTTTTGGGATTCACGCCTCATAACATCCACATCCGGATAATCCCGTTCTTCGCTGATGAAATCGGCAATAAAGATAATCTTTGAAAGTAGCGGCATATTTGCAGCACCTGTAGTATGCGTGCGAATAGCCTCAAGAATACCCGTATCGGTAATCCCCAAAGTATCACGGGCGAATACCATACCGCTTACCGCGTGGTAGAGTTTAGGTGTTCTGAGCAAAATATCGTCTAACATTATACTACCTGACTTAATTATTTGCAACTGCTTTTCGGGATTTAATTCCTTTGTTATATCGTGCAGGATACCTGCGGTTTCTGCCCGAAGCGGATCTTCCCCATATTTTTTCGCAAGGAGAGCAGCGCTGGAGGCTACATTTTTTGAGTGGATAAAACGCCTTTCGCTGAGAGTTTTCTCGGCAAACTCATAGAGATGACTGATTCTTGAATCCATAAATCTCATTCTCCTTTATGAATTGATACACGCTTTCGGGAACTAATCCCTCAACGGATTTTTTGTTTTGTATTCTGTTTCTTATTTCCGTAGAAGAAATATTTGTAACCGGTGTTTCAATAATTCCGTACTCTGCATTAAAGGCATTTCTGTACTTCTCCCCTGTTTTTGCAAGGAGGGTCGCATCTTTATCGTCTCTTGCAATGGTGATTATCTTGGCTTCCACAAAAATCTCCGGAGCTTTGTGCCAAAGCTCAAGCTGGAGAAAGGCATCGGCTCCTACAATCAGGTGAAGTTTTGAATGGGGATACATTGCTTTAATCTGCTTTAAGGTATCTGCCGTATAGCTTTTTCCCTTGCGCTCAATTTCCAAATCGGAAACCTCGATAGCGTCAATATCGCAAAACGCAAGGCGGCACATAGATAGCCTGTCAGAGGGTGACGCCATAAATGAATTATCCTTAAGGGGCGTTACATTGGTGGGAATAACCAAAACCTTATCTAAACTAAAAGTTTCAATCATCCTTTTCAGAAGTTCCACATGTCCAATGTGGACCGGATTGAAGCTTCCGCCGAACATTGCAAGGTTCATCATTTCTTTGCTTTGGGAAGTTTAATTTGCGGTTCGTCGGGATTTGGCTTGTAAAGAATAAATTTCGAGCCTATTACCTGTACAACATCGCAGCCTACATTTTCGGCAATGATATCCGCTGCTTCACGGGAGGAGTACTCACAGGTTTCAAGCACCTTGCCCTTGATAAGCTCACGGGCTTTCAGCGCATCGCTTGCCTGTTTATAAATTGTGTCGGTAAGTCCGCCTTTGCCGACAATTAATATTGTATCAAAACTATTTGCAAGTCCACGCAAATAGGCGCGCTGTTTGCTTGTTAGCATTAAATCAAATCCTTTCTGTCCTTGAGAATCTCAAATAAGCTCCGAAGGGCAACTCCCCGGTGGCTGACCTCATCCTTTTCCTGCGCAGGAATACTACCGAAGCATTTACCCTCAGAGGTAATAAAAACAGGGTCGTATCCGAAACCGCCGTCACCGCAGGTTTCAAAAGCTATTGAGCCTTCACATACACCTTCGAGCGTGATTACATCCTCATGATTTATCATACAGCAGATACTGCAGATAAATCGGGCTGTACGCTGACTCTCAGGAACATCTTGCATATTTTTGAGAAGTAAAGCAGTACGCTCCCTGTCGCTTAAACCCTCACCGCCGTAACGCGCGGAAAAAATCCCCGGTGCACCGTCGAGGGCATCAACGCAAAGCCCTGAATCGTCGGCAACAGAGGGCAAACCGGTCCTTAAAAACGCAGATTCAGCCTTAATAAATGCATTTTCACGAAAGGTCTTTCCGTCTTCTGCGACTTCGCCTAAATCAAAACCTGCTTCTTTTGCTGAAATTGCGTTGATTCCCAAAGGGGCAAGGATACGCTTAAATTCCTGAACCTTGTGTGCGTTATTTGAGGCAATCAGAAAATCAATCATTGTTATCACCGTTCTCAAAGAGTGCTTTAGCGAAGCTGTCAGGGTCAAAGGGTTGAAGATCGTCTATCTGCTCTCCTACACCTATGAATTTAACCGGAATGCCGAGGCCGTCAGCAATAGCAAGGACAACGCCGCCCTTTGCAGTGCCGTCAAGCTTTGTGAGAACAATACCCGTAATGCCCGTTGCTTTAGCAAATTCGGATGCCTGATTGACGGCGTTTTGACCAGTTGTAGCATCAAGGACAAGAAGCACCTCTTTGTCTGCATCGGGGAGTTCTCTGTCGATAATTCTGTTGATTTTAGAAAGCTCGTCCATAAGATGCTTTTTGTTGTGAAGTCTGCCTGCAGTGTCACAGATAACAACATCGCTGCCCTTTGCTTTTGCAGATGAAATCGCATCGTAAACAACAGCCGCAGGGTCACTGCCTTCATTTTGCTTTACAATGTCAGCATGGCTTCTCTGTGCCCAAATTTGAAGCTGGTCAATGGCAGCTGCACGGAAAGTATCCGCTGCCGCAAGCGTTACTTTTTTGCCGTCAGTTACAAGGTTGTTGGCAATTTTACCGATAGTTGTGGTTTTTCCGACACCGTTTACACCGATAACAAGGATAACCGATGGCTTTGTGCCGATGTGAAGCTCTTGTCCGCCTCGGAGAAGATCAGCCGTTACAGTGCAGAGCAAAGTTCTGATTTCCGACGGGTCGGAAATCTTCTCCTCCTTAACCTTATCCTTGAGTTCCTCGCAGATTTTGCTTGCAGTGGCTACTCCCACATCACCCATAATAAGAAGTTCCTCAAGCTCCTCAAAGAGTTCATCGTCAATCTTCTTGAAAGACTTGAGCATAGTGTCGATTTTACCGACTACATTTTCACGGGTCTTTTTTAGACCCTCTTTAATTTTACTGAAAAATCCCATAACAAGTTCCTTTTTATATTATACTGCTTCCATCTTTAATTTTTCCGCCACTTCGGTTGCGCGGAGTTCAAGAAGCTTAGAAATACCTTCCTCCTGCATAGTGACACCGTAAAGCACATCGGATTCCTCCATAGTACCGCGGCGGTGTGTGATGGTAATAAACTGAGTTTGGTCGGTAAGATTACGCAGGTAACGGGCAAATCGCACAACATTAACCTCATCAAGAGCCGCTTCAATCTCATCCATTACACAGAAAAGTGCAGGTCTGACTTTCATAATTGCGAAATACAAAGCAATGGCAACAAGCGCCTTTTCACCGCCTGAAAGGGCATCAAGATTGGTAACAATCTTTCCCGGAGGATGAACGGCAATGTCAATACCGCTTGTCAAGATATCCTCAGGGTCGGAGAGTTCCAGTCTTGCGTTGCCGCCGCCGAACAGTTCGGTAAAGGTTTCGCCGAAGTTCTTATTGATTTGCGCAAAGCTTTCAACGAAGGAATCCTTCATCTTCTTAGTAAGTTCTGTAATAAGACTCAGAATCTCTTTCTTTGATTTTTCGACATCGGCTACCTGAGTGGACATAAACTCATATCTTTCGGATACTTCCTTATATTCCTCAATAGCACCTACATTGACAGAGCCTAAAGACTTTATCTTCTGCTTGAGTTCGGCAAGCCGCTTATTTGCCAAAGAAATATCCTCAATAGTTGAAGCGTGAGCCTCAGCCTCTAAACGAGTCAGCTCATACTCCTCCCAAAGCTTATTGATGATGGTGTTATACTGATTTTCAAGGTTTATTTTTCGCTCTTCAAGACGGGCAAGCTCTGAATTCGAGAGTTCTCTTTCACTCATCTTGCTCTTTTCAAGCTGACGAAGTCCTATGTTCTCCTTCTCAATCTCGTCACGCCTTTTGTCGAACAGTTCAATACTCTCTTTAGACTGACTGATTTTTCCTTCCAGAGTATTGATTTCCTCCTCAAGCTTATTGATTTCATCCGCGATTTGCAGAGATGAAGTTTCAATATTTTCTATTTGAGCCTGAAGTTCAAGTTTTCTTGAATCCTGATTGCTTCCTGTTGACTTAGCGGAGTCTATTTCCGAATTGATATTTTCAATATCCTTTTCGGTGGTGACAATTTCCAAACGGAGTTCCTGAAGCCTTGCAGACAGCTCCTCCCGTTTCTCTTTAAGATTAGTTCGGCTTCCGCTTACAGTCTCGGCCTTCTCCTCCTGCTCGGTTATCTTAGCTGTGAACTTCTCGATGATTATCTGTGCATTCTCCTGCTCGGACTTCAGAGCTTCTATTCTGCCTTCACAATTTTTGATTTCACCAAGAATAGCATCATAAGCAGTTTTATCCGAAATAAGTTCATTTTCACAGGCTTTTACCTCGGTTTCAATACGGACAAGCTCCTGTGAAGCCTTTGATAAATCGGCTCTGTATCCCAGCAGTGACGCTTCCACAGAGGCGTTCTCGGACAAAGCACTGCTATATTGAGCTTTTGCCTCATCGGCTTTTTTCATAAGGACCTTAGCCTCATCCTCGATTTTTGCGATTTCAGAGCTACGGCTGATAAGTCCTGAGTTTTTAGCAAATGAACCGCCAGTCAGCGAACCGCCTGCATTTACAACCTGACCGTCGAGAGTTACCGCTTTGAAGCGATATGAGTATTTCTTAGCGGCAGTTGTGGCGCAGTTCAGGTCCTCAAAAACGGCAATTCTACCCAAAAGCGAAAGAAGAATATTCTCGTATTCACTGTCGGCAGAACACAAGTCACTTGCTATTCCCACAAAGCCGTAGCAGTCATCAATACCTTTTTCTTCAAGTTTTCTGCCTTTGATATTACTAATCGGAAGGAAAGTAGCACGGCCGGCATTTTTCTGTTTGAGAAATGTTATAGCACGCTTTGCGTCTTCTTCGGTGGCGGTTACGATATTCTGCATAGCATAACCGAGGGCGGTCTCAATGGCCACGGCGTACTCACCGGGAACGGATATAATTCTCGACACAGGGCCGCGGATTCCCTTAAGGCCGCCTGCCTTAGCGGTATTCATAACCGCTTTTACAGACTGACTGAAGCCGTCCATATTCTGCTCTAAATCACGAAGCACCTTGGCACGGCGGAATTTCTCCATAGAATCAAGGGTTAATTTGTCGGCCTTATCTTTGAGAGCGTTCAAATCATCAGACTTTGAAGAAAGCTTGAGTTCAAGTCCCTTAATTGAGTTTGTCAGTTGAGCGACGGTTTTCTTTGAAGATTCAAGGGAAGTTTTATAGCTTTCACTCATCTCCGTCAGGTCTTTTATTCGTGAATCCTGCTTTAATTTGTTTTCATTCAAAGATGAAATTCTGCTTTCAAGTTCGGCTATTGTGGACACACTTGTCATAAGTGTTACTCTTGCGTCAGCCTGCTGTGCACTCAAAGTAGCAATAGTCGCGGTAATTTCCTGCAGAGCATCAGAACTTCTGCTTGCATCAACATTGATGTTGTTCAGGGTGTCTGCAATTTCATCATATTCCTTTTGCTTGGATTCGATATTTACTCTGAGTTCATCTATGAGAGCAAGTTTTTCTTCAATTTCCTTCTTTATATCCAAGGCAAAAACATCAATTTGCTCTAAATCCGCCTTAATTCTGCTGATATTCTCATTATTGTGAAGGATATTGTTGTTTGCAACGGAAACCTCTGAACGCTTATCGGAAATTTGGGCTTCACAGGCAGAAATAACCCCACGCAAAGCCTCTAAATCCGTTGCAATCCTGCCGCTTTCCGAATAGAGTGCATCGGTCTTTTCGGAAATCTCGGAAATTACCTTGTCGGCTTCGTCACGCTGAGTGCGGATGATTTCAATTTTATCCTCATGTTCCTTGATGACACCTTGAGATTTATTGAGAGTATCAAGCCAAATAGCAATCTCTAAACCCCGTTTTTCCTCTGCATATTCAAGAAATGCCTCTGCCTTTTTTGACTGATTTTTGAGAGGTCCGACTCTGTCCTCAAGCTCAGTAACAATGTCACGAAGTCTGATAAGGTTGTCCTCGGTATGCGCGAGCTTTCTTTCCGCTTCGGTTTTTCTGTATCTGTAACGGGAGATACCGGCGGCTTCCTCGAAGATTTCGCGTCTGTCCTCGGATTTGGATGAAACAATAGAGTCAATCTTGCCCTGACCTATCATGGAATAACCGTCCCGTCCGAGACCGGTGTCCATGAAAAGCTCGTTGATATCCTTAAGTCTTACTTGAGTTTTATTGATGAGGTATTCACTTTCACCGCTTCTGTAGTATCTGCGTGTAATAGATACTGTATCCCCGTCAAAACGGAGCATTCTGTCGGAGTTGTCTATAGTGAGTGTAACCTCGGCAAAACCCTGCTGTTTACGGTTTGTAGTGCCGTTAAAGACAACATCCTCCATGCGTGAACACCTAAGACTTTTGGGGGACTGTTCACCCAAAACCCAGCGAATGGCATCGCTGATGTTGCTCTTGCCGGAGCCGTTGGGTCCCACAACAGATGTTATGCCGGTATTGAAGGATAGTTTAGTTCTATCCGGAAAAGTTTTGAAGCCTTGCAGCTCTAATGATTTTAGAAGCATATAATATTAGCCTTCCTGTATTGAAATCTGACGGCCTACTAAATACGGGTCCTCCGAAACTTTTGCAAAATAGCCCATTTTTTGAAGTGCTGTCAGGTTTTTTTTCTTCTGTCCTGTGACTTTTGAGACTGCACCTTTAGGTACAGATATTTTGATATTTCCTTTTTTTATGTTCTCATCACTTATGTGTTTAAGAATTAAATTTCTATAAATCATATTCTCGCAAAGTTCTCTGAGTGCAGGATGATAACCCCCTGCAAGCATTGAGTTTTCAACTGTTTCACTGCTGTGAAGTCCCACACGGATAACATTAATGCTTTCCTTCTCAAAAAGAGTAATAAGCTCAGCGCAAAGGGAAACAGTATCTTCGACATTCATGGGGACATACTCACCGCTTCGCATATAAGTCTCAAGCTTTGTATTTTTGAGGATAACCGTAGGATAAATGCGTACGGTATCAGGATGAAGCTTTATAAACTCCTGCGCGGTGTAAGTGTCCTTTTCATTGCTTGAGCCGTAAAGACCTGTCATCATCTGAAGTCCCAACTCAAAGCCGTAAGACTTAATCAGTTGCGACGCACATCTCACAGAATCTGCGTTGTGCCCCCTATCATTTTGAAGCAGTACATCATCGCACATAGACTGTGCGCCGAGTTCAATAGCTGTGACACCGTAGGATTTCAGCAAAGAGAGTACATTCTCGTCTATACAGTCGGGACGGGTTGAAATTCTGATTCCCTTAAAATGATGAATATACTTCTTCGCAGCATCAAGCAAAGACACCATATATTCCCTGTCAATCGCCGTAAAACTGCCGCCAAAGAAGGCGATTTCAGAATTATCGGTGTCTAAACTTCCCGATGACAAAGCGGTTTCTACTGCTTTCTTCACATCATCGGGGGTAGTCTTGGCCACAACTCCCGTTATGGAGTGCTGGTCGCAAAAGCTGCAGCGGTTCGGGCAGCCTGCAAAGGGCACAAAAACAGAAACATTTGAACGCTTAATAACCCATCAGCTCCAATGCTTCCCGTGCCGCCTGTTGCTCGGCTTCCTTCTTGCTTCTTCCGCCGCCTTTACCTATGGAATTTGAATTAAGAAGTACCTCTGCCACAAAGTGCCTGTCATGGTCCGGACCGCTTTCGCCGATCAATCGGTATTCCAGTCTTTCTCCGGGATTCTTCTGCACAATCTCCTGTAAGGTGGTTTTATAATCTTTGATAGGTTTTTTGTTTAACTGCTTGATTTCGGTAGTTATGAAGCCCATAACGAATTCGTGAGCCATTTCGTAGCCACCGTCAAGGAATATTGCCGCAATAAGAGCCTCAAAGGCATCCGAGAGTATGGAGGGTCTGTCAGCACCGCCTCCGTGACGCTCGCCCCTGCTCATTTTAATGAATCTGCCTAAGTCAATCTGCTTTGCAAATTTATATAGAGTCTTTTCGCAAACCAAAGATGCTCTAAGCTGAGTTAAATCACCCTCGGGTAGCTGTTCGAAATTACGGAATATGTAGTTAGTTACAATCAAAGATAAAACAGAATCTCCTAAGAATTCAAGTCTTTCGTTGCAGTTCATCTTACCTTTGTGTTCATTTGAATAAGAGGAATGAGTGAGTGCTTCCGACAAAACATCTTGATTCTTAAAAGTGTATCCTATTTTATACTCCAAATCAGTCATTGGTTTCTCCTGCCTTAATCTTTTCAAGATTTTCGCTGATTTCTTCCACTACGCGATTTTCAACATAGGTTATAGTGAGTTTAATTGCATTCTTAAAGGCAACAGCATCAGAGTTTCCGTGTGCCTTAAACACAGGCTTTTTTACACCCAAGATAGGTGCTCCGCCAAGCTCACTGTAGTTAAACTGTGCCTTTAGTTCATTAACATCCTTGAGCACCATGGCAGCAGCCACTTTATTTTTCACATTTTTTGTGAAGATACCTTTTATCTTCTTCATAAGAGCAAGTGCCACACCCTCGTAGGTTTTGAGGATAAGGTTACCGGTAAATCCGTCACACACTACAACATCACAAAAATTCTCGGGTATATCCCTGCCTTCAACATTACCTACAAAATTGAGAGGAGAATCCTTTAGGAGTGCATATGCCTCCTGCTGAAGTTCGGTACCTTTGTGCTCCTCAGCACCTACATTTGCAAGAGCAACTCGGGGATTCTCAACGCCCAAAACCTTGTTCATGTAAATTGAGCCCATAAGACCGAACTGGCGGAGCATCTCAGGCCTTACCTGTAGATTTGCACCGCTGTCGATGAGCATGAATTTTCCCGATACTCCGGGGATTATGGGTGAAAATGCAGGTCTGCTGATACCCTTAATACGCTTGACAATTAATGTTGCTCCTACGCAAAGTGCACCGCTGTTACCGGCGGTTATAAACGCATCACCTTCGCCTGCGGCAAGAAGCTTCAGACCTTTAGCCATAGAGCATTCGGACATGGACTTCATAATCTCGGTTCCGGGAGTGTTATTATCAATTACGTCCTTAGCATCGACGATAGTGAAAATGCTTTTATCAATGCCTTCTTGTGTGCATACATCAGTGATTATCGTTTCATTTCCCACCAAGGTAACATCTATGCCGTATTCTTTAACGGCATCTGCGCTGCCTTTTATAATGTCTAAAGGAGCGTTATCTCCGCCAAATGCGTCGACAATTATTCTCATACTACTCATAACCTTTCTGTTTTGAAATTAGAAAGAACATCAAAGACCTTGAGGCATAAGCTTCACCGCGAAGCTTCTTGTCGCGAGGTCTGTTTTCAAGTTCAGGAAGCAATCCAAAGCTTGCGCCCATAGGCTGAAATTTAGTTACCGTTTCATCGGTTATATAATTTGCTAATGCGCCAATCATAGTCTTAGTTGGCAACACTACGGTTTCAAGTCCCATTACCCTTTTTGCAGCGTTGATTCCCGCCAACAGTCCTGAGGAAGCAGATTCCATGTACCCTTCCACGCCGGTAAGCTGTCCTGCAAAAAACAGGTCCTCGTTTGTTTTCAAAGAGTAGTCGGCGTTCAAAAGCCGCGGACTGTCAATAAAGGTGTTGCGATGCATAACTCCGTATCTGACAAATTCTGCGTTTTTCAGCGCAGGAATAAGTCCGAATACGCGTTTCTGCTCAGGAAATTTCAGGTTTGTCTGAAATCCCACAAGGTTATACATTGAACCCTCGGCATTCTCCTTGCGAAGCTGTAATACCGCCCAAGGGCGATGACCGGTTCTCGGGTCTCGAAGTCCTACAGGCTTCATAGGACCGAAACGAATGGTGTCCTCTCCCCTTTGTGCCATAACCTCAATGGGCATACATCCTTCATAAACCTTTGGATCTGCCACATCAAAATCGTGCAGGGGCGCACGCTCCGCCTTAATAAGCTCACTGTAAAATAACTCGTATTCCTCTTTGTTCATGGGGCAGTTGATATAGTCGTCGCCGTCACCCTTATCGTATCTGGACTGAGCAAAAGAGGTCTCGGGGTCGATGCTCTCGGCTGTAATAATAGGTGCCGCCGCATCAAAAAAAGACAATGAACCTCCGAACTTTGCTACAATATCTGAACAGAGCGCATCTGAGGTCAAAGGTCCTGTGGCTATTACCGTGACCGAATCTTCGGGAATAACTTTAATCTCCTCAGAGATAACCTCGATTAACGGATTATTCTTAATTTCATCCGTTACTGCATCCGAAAACAAATCTCTGTCAACAGCCAAAGCACCTCCGGCAGGCACCTCGCACTTATAGGCACACTTTATAAGCAGTGAATTAAGCATGCGCATTTCTTCTTTAAGAAGACCTGCGGCAGAGGAGGTTCTGCGTGCTTTCAGGGAATTTGAGCAAACAAGTTCTGCGAATTTATCTGTATGGTGAGCCGGTGACTTTTTGTAAGGCTTCATTTCATAAAGCTTCACACTGATTCCCCGTGAAGCAATCTGATAGGCTGCTTCACAGCCGGCAAGACCGGCCCCTATAACATTAACATAAATTTTACTCATTATTTCTTTTCAAAGCCGCAACCTTCTTTTGCACAGTAAAGTGTCGGCTTCTTGCCTTTCTTCTTGAAAAGTACTCCGCCGCACTGAGGGCATTTTTCCTCTGTAGGCTCATTCCAGGACATGAAGTTACATTCGGGATATGAAGAACATCCGTAGAAAATTTTACCTGTTTTTGTCTTGCGAGTGATCACATCAGCTCCGCATTCGGGACAGGTAACACCAACCTTTTCTACATATTTCTTGATATTCTTACACTCTGGATATCCGGGACAGGCAATAAATTTGCCGTATCTGCCTACCTTTACCACCATCTGTCTGCCGCATTTTTCGCAGATAATGTCGGTTTCATCCTCTTTTAGATGAATCTTGACACCTTCCATGTCGGCCTTTGCTTTCTTGAGATTTTTCTCAAGGTCGGCGTAGAAGGTGGAGAGAAGGTCTCGCCACTCAATATCTCCGCTTTCTACGGTATCAAGTTCCTGCTCCATCTGTGCAGTAAACCTGACATTTACAATCTTCGGAAAACGCTCCTTCATAAGCTGGGCAAGTGCTTCTCCAAGCTCTGTAGGATTGAGAAGTTTACCTGAGCGTTTAACATACTCACGGCTTACAATGGTGGAAATTGTTGCAGCATAGGTTGAAGGTCTGCCGATACCGTACTCCTCAAGCGCCTTAATCAGCGAAGCCTCGGTATAACGTGAAGGCGGCTGAGTAAAGTGCTGATTGCCTAAAAGCTCCTTGAGCTTCAATGTCATATCCTTCTCAAGTGCAGGAAGTGAATTTTCCTTAGCTTCGTCAGTATCTTTTGATTCAACATAGAGAAGTGTAAATCCGTCAAAGTCAACTCTGTAGCCGGTAGCCTTAAAAATATAGCCGTTGGCTTCAATATCTACAGAGGTTGTCTTTTGAATACAATCAGCCATCTGAGAAGCGGTAAAACGCTCCCAAATCAGTTTATAAAGCTTATATTGGTCAGTTGTAAGATTAGCCTTTACTCTATCGGGGGTGAGCATTACGGAAGTCGGGCGAATTGCCTCATGTCCGTCCTGTGCATTGGATCGGGATTTGAAAAATCTCGGTTTCGCGGGCAGATACTCTGCCGAATAGGTGGACTTGATATAATCTGCTGCCTCACGGGCTGCGTCGGCGGATATTCTCAGAGAGTCGGTTCTCATATAAGTGATAAGACCGGTAGGTCCGATACCGTCGATGTCAACACCTTCGTAGAGTTCCTGTGCAATCTTCATGGTGCGTCTTGACTGATAACCAAGCTTACGGGAGGCTTCCTGCTGCAGGGTTGAGGTAATGAAGGGCGGTGCAGGAGATTTTTTGCGAGTGCCGGACTTAATTTTGGCAACTTTGTATTCGGCGCCCTCTAAATCAGCAAGAATCTTATCGGACTGCTCTTTAGATTTAATCTCAATTTTTCCGTCTGCGTTGCCGTAAAGTGAGGCTGAAAAGACTTTTCGGCTGCCCTTGGGATTAAACTTTGCGTCAACAGTCCAATATTCCTCAGGCTTAAATTCACGAATCTCATTTTCTCTGTCAACGATAATTCTGACAGCTACAGACTGAACACGACCGGCTGAAAGACCGCGGCGGATTTTCTGAGATACAAAGGGACTGAGCTTGTAACCTACCAAGCGGTCAAGAATACGCCTTGCCTGCTGGGCATTAACTAAATCCAAGTTAATGGCTCTCGGATTATTCATACCGCTTTCAACACCGAATTTTGTGATTTCGTTAAATTCAACACGGTTGGCAGCTTCCATATCGAGACCCAGAATATAGGCAAGATGCCATGAAATTGCCTCACCTTCGCGGTCAGGGTCAGTTGCCAGGTAAACAGCGTCACTTTTCTTAGATAGCTCCAAAAGCTCGTCTACAAGTTTTTCTTTTCCCTTGATAATCTCGTATCTTGGATTAAAGTTATTATTAACATCTACGCTTAGTCTTGCCTGAGGAAGATCACGCACGTGACCCATGGAAGCCACTACTTCATAATCCTTACCTAAGTATTTTTTGATTGTTTTAGCTTTTGCAGGAGACTCAACGATTACAAGATTAGACATTTATTTACCTCCGACTTATATAATTACATAATTTCTTCCCTCGGTGTTTCGGATTAAGCCTTTAAGTTCAAGGGAGGATATTGTTCTCAAAACTGTATGTGCAGGAAGCGAGGCCTCCTCCACAATCTTATCTACATGCATCGGTTTATGACTTAAGAGAAAATATATTTCATTTTCTTCATCGGTCATGGTTACATTGCTGTTGAAAGCAGCAACGGGGATATTATCCTCCCGTGTAGTATCGGCAGGGTTTTTAAGCTTAGTTGGAACATCCTTGACATCCGCAATGGTTATGCTGAGGTTATTTAGGGTAGAATTATCAACACCCAAGTAAAACTCACTTATATCTTTATAGGAGGTTACGGGAATGGCACCGTCCTTAATAAGCGCGTTAGATCCCTCGGAATAAGGAGAATCAATATTGCCCATAACTGCAAAAACATCCCTGCACTGTTCAAGTGCCAAATTAACGGTTATCATAGAGCCACTCTTTACGGGAGCTTCCACAACTACAGTACCGTAAGTTAAACCGGAAATAATACGGTTACGCTGGGGAAAATTCTGAGGTGAAGCGGGAGTTCCGGGAGGATACTCGGAAATAACAGCGCCTCTTTGTGCGATTTGTTTACGCATAGCTTTATTTTCTCTCAAATACTCGGTATCGAGACCGCAGCCGAGAACACAAACCGTTCTGCCGCCCGCCTGAAGCACGCCTCTGTGAGCAGCACAGTCAATTCCCAGTGCTCCGCCGCTTACTACAACAAAGCCTCTTTTGGAAAGATTGGCACCCAGCTCATAGGCGGTGCGAACTCCGTAAACAGTAGCCTTTCTTGTGCCGACTATTGAAACCGACTTGACCTCGTCAAAATCAGGAAGTTTACCGTCAATATAGAGCACAGCAGGAGCATTGTCAATGGATCTCAAAATTTGAGGATATTCATATTCGGAAATATCAAGCAGGGTATAACCCAGCTTCAGGGATTCCTCTATAATCTTTTCGGCATCACTGAGTTTTGCACTCAAGAGTTTGTTGATTTCATTCTCGGTAAGTATACCGCAAAGGCGCATTTCACTCTCTCCGCCTTTGTAGAAAACCTCAACATCATCATAGAGAGCCATGATATGATACGGTTTATAAGAAGCAAACCCCAAACCTAAAGTGAGCCATATATAGTATTTGGTATTATCTGTCATTTCATCATTTCCCACATCAAAATGCCTGAAGCGATAGCGGCATTTAAGGATTCCGCATTACCGTTCATAGGTATTGTGACCTTATATTTACAAGCAGATACTGTTGTGTCCTTTAAGCCGTTTCCTTCGTTACCCACTGCAATAAGACAACTGCCGGAAAAATCAGCATCGGTTAATTGTGAAGCATTCCTGACCACCGCAGCAAAAGAATTACCGGTTTTGTTAAATTCCTCTATAAAGGACGGTGCATCGGGAATGTGTATGAAAGGTACTCTGAACAGTGCACCCATTGCACCGCGGCAGACTTTAGGGCTGTAAATGTCACAGCAATCATCGGTCATAATAACGCCGCTAACCCCCAGAGCATCAGCTGTTCTGAGGATAGTTCCCAAGTTACTGGGGTCTTGTATGCTTTCTAATAATATATACTTATTATTAATTGTACCAAAATCTATGTTATTGTCAAGAGCTTTTAGGACACACACTACTCCTTGAGGAGACTTGGTATCGCATATACATCCCATAAGTTTCTGAGGAATTCTATATACCTCGCGAGATGCATCAATGAGAGGTTTAAGCTCAGTTCCATGCTTAGAAAGTGCCTCGTCTGTCACAAACAGAGTCTCCACCTCTACCCCGCCGTTTAAGGCTTCAAGAGAAACACGAAGTCCCTCGGAAACGAATCTCTTGTCCTCGCGTCGTAATTTTGCCGAGGACTGAAGTCTTGCGGTATATTTGATTAAACTGTTATCTTTACTGGTGATTTCACGCATATTTTTCACCTAAAACAATTATTTTTATATAGCAAAAAATTGCGCCCGGAAAAATCCAAGCGCAACTTAAGCTTTTTATTTTACAGCCTTCTCAACGAGCTGTGCAAATGCTGCAGGGTCGGAAACTGCAATCTCAGCAAGCATCTTGCGGTTGAGGGCGATATCAGCCTTCTTAAGACCGTTCATGAACTTTGAATAGTTTGTGCCGTTAAGCTTGCAGGCAGCGGAAATACGGGTAATCCAAAGACGACGGAAATCTCTCTTTCTCTGCTTTCTGCCGATGTATGCATAGTTGCCGGACTTCATAACGGCCTGTTTAGCCATCTTAAAATGTCTGCTCTTAGCACCATAGTAGCCCTTAGCAAGTTTTAATACCTTTTTTCTTCTTTTGCGAGTCATCATCGCGCCTTTAACTCTTGCCATTGTATGTTACCTCCGTGTTTCTAAAGTTAAATTACTGGTAAGGAAGCAGGCGTTTAACCTGGCTTACATTTGTTGCGTCAGCAACTACGTTCTTACGAAGACCTCTCTTACGCTTTGTTGTCTTTTTGTTGAGAATGTGTCTCTTGTTAGCGTGTGCACGGATAACTTTACCGTTCTTGGAAAGCTTAAAACGCTTTTTTGCTCCGCTGTGTGTTTTAATCTTAGGCATGTTAAAAATCCTCCTATTATGATTTTACTGGTTTTGGGGCTAAGAACATCAGCATGTTTCTTCCTTCAAGCTTTGCGGGCTTCTCTACGGAAGCCAATTCACTGCAGCCTTCTGCAAAACGTTCCATTAAGTCATAGCCATACTTTGAGTGACCCATCTCTCGTCCTCTGAAACGGATAGAAACCTTAACCTTGTCGCCCTTTTTGAGGAACTTAAGCGCATTGTTGAGTTTAGTCTCAAAATCGTGGGTGTCGATGTTAAGTGACAGCTGAATTTCCTTGATGTTAATGACTTTCTGGTTTTTGCGAGCTTCTTTTTCACGTTTGGCCTGGTCGAATTTGTACTTACCGTAGTCCATAATCTTTGCAACGGCAGGCTTTGCCTGAGCCGCAATGAGAACAAGATCCAAATTCTCACCG
>JAUNJO010000001.1 GCA_030533225.1 Eubacteriales bacterium | reverse complement strand
CCGCGGTGAACCTCTACGGCTGTCCTCTGGCGCAAAACCCCGGCAGCGTCGGCGAAGTGTTTGTCTGGAAAGGCACAACCCTGAACCTCTACGGCGGCAGCATCGGCTGCGTGAATGTGGAAAACGGTACCTTCAACCTCCACGGCGGCGCGTTCGATAGCAGCAGAAATGGGAATGTTCTTTTGCAGAGCGGTCAGCTCATCACCATCGGCGAGGACTTTGCCCCCACGCCGGGGACGCAGATCAGTGTCAAAATCTCCGGCGCCGTCACGCCCACGGTGGAAAATCCCTTCCAAATCACCGGCGCGAACACAAGGGACTACAGCGACTATTTCGTCAGCGCGGACAGCAGTTATAGAGTGATAAACGGCGCGAACAATGTGCTGCACCTCGTGCCAAGGACGGATTTGACCATCACCGCGAACAGCGCGAGCAAGACCTATGACGGCGCGGCGCTGACGGACAACGGCTTCAAGGTGATCTGCAACGGCACAGAGTATCAGTCGCGCTCGGATAACGGAGTGCAGACGGCTTCGTTTACCATCGGCGAAACCACCTACACCGTGACGGCGACGGTGAGCGGCAGCGCGACCAATGTGTCGGACACGCGCACCGGCAACAACACCATCACCGCATGGAGCATTTCCGACAGCAACGGCGTGGTGCAGAGCAGCACCTCCACCGGCGGCAATCTGCCCTTTGCGGTGAGCACGGCGGCGGGCACGCTGACCATCACCAAGGCGCAGAGGCAGCTCACAATCACGGTGAAGAACCAGGAATACGACTATGACGGAAACGCCAAGGGCGCGCCGAACGATACAATCACGGCTGATTTTGGTAAGTATGTGGAAGTGGAGGGTCTGGCGACCGGCGACACCCTGACGAGCCTGACGATTCTGGGTCAGATGACGGACGCAGGGACTTACACGGGCGCGCTGGTGGCGAGCAATGCGGCGATTAGCAGCACGAACTACAACTACACCGTGCAGTATGTGGCCGGCAACCTGATTATCAATGCGGACGAAACCGCCCCCACGGGCACGATTACGGTGAGCTCGGAAGCCTGGGAACGCTTCGAGAGCTGGGACTCCCTGCAAAGCGAAATCAGCTTTGACAAATACAGCAACAAGAACTATACGGTCTCGATTGCAGCGAATGATTCGGGCTCGGGCGTTGCAAGCTTCGGCTATCTGACAAGCAATGCCGAAATCAGCGATGAGGAGCTTTCAAAGCGCACGGACTGGATAAGCTATACCGACCCCTTTGAGCTGACGGCGGAAGGCAAGTACATCATCTACGCCAAAATTACCGACAACAGCAATAATGTGACCTATATCAGCACCCGGGGCTTAGTGCTGGATAAGACCGCCCCGGCATTCGAAGGCATAGAAAAGAACAGCACCTACTGCTGTCAAGTGCAATTTACCGTCGATGATACAACCCCGGTTGTTGTTTTTGTAAACGGCTCGGCTATTACCGCCGATTCTCAGGGCGTTTACACTATTAGTACCACCACCGGCGGCGACTATACTGTGAGAGCTGTAGATAATGCGGGCAACGAGACGCAAGCGCAAATCAGGATTAATAGTAATCATGTATACGGCGATCCCAACTACACATGGGACGGCTTTACATCATGCCTCGCCGAGATTACCTGCGCAAACTGCCCTTGGAGCGACCAAGAGTATGGGACGATTACAAACGCAGTAACGACGCAGCCGACCTGCACCGCCGCTGGCGAAAGAACCTATACGGCTACCTTTTCCGAGGCCTGGGCGGAGACCCGAACCAAGACGGAGTCCATCTCCGCTCTCAATCATGATTTAATCTTCCATGCAGGTCAGAATCCCACCTGTACGGTCGGCGGCTGGTTTGCGTACGAAACCTGCACCCACTGCGATTACAGCACCTATGAGGCGATTAGTCCCTTAGGGCATGAACCGGTTCAGCATGACGGGCAGGCTCCCACCTGTACCGAAGTCGGTTGGAACGAGTACTTCACCTGCATCCGCTGCAGCTATAGCACCTATGTGGAGATTCCGGCGCTCGGACACAACGAGGAAACGCACGTCGCAAAGGAAGCAACCTGCACCGATGTAGGTTGGAACGAGTATGTAACCTGCACCCGCTGCGATTACAGCACTTATGTGGAGATTCCGGCGCTCGGACACAACGAGGAAACGCACGACGCGCAGGAGCCCACCTGCACCGATGTAGGTTGGAACGAATACGTAACCTGCACCCGCTGCGACTACACGACCTACAGTGAGATTCCGGCACTCGGACACAACGAGGAAACGCACGACGCACAGGAAGCCACCTGTACGGAAGAGGGCTGGAACGAGTATGTAACCTGCACCCGCTGCGACTACAGCACCTATGTGGAGATTCCGGCGCTCGGACATGACGAGGAAACACACGAAGCGAAAGTCCCCACCTGTACCGAAATTGGCTGGAACGAGTACGACACCTGCTCCCGCTGCGACTACACGACCTACGAGGAAATCGCAGCTCTCGGTCACAGCTACGGCACGGAGTGGACGAACGAAAAGGACAGCCATTGGCACGAGTGCTCCGCCTGCGGCGATAAGGCGGATGCGGCGAAGCACACACCGAAAACCGTAAATGCCAAGGAGGCAACCCGCACCGAAAAGGGCTACACCGGCGACACGGTCTGCGAAACCTGCGGCTATGAAATCGCCAAGGGCAAGGTCATTCCCGTAATTTCCGACCCCAACAATCCTCAGACCGGCGACAACAGCCATATGGCATTGTGGATTGCCTTGATGATTCTCTCCTGCGGCGGCGTTATCGGTACGACGGTTTACAGCAAAAAGAAAAGAACAGCTAAGAGATAAATAATCGTCAGGCGCACCCTGCGGAGAAAAATCCGCAGGGTGCATTTGTATCTATCCCCACTCGCTGAACCCGAAAAATCTTCTCCGGCACGGCTGACAATTTCATATCCAACGGCTGACTGAGCACAAAAACTCAGTCAGCCTTTTTCTTTTCTCTGCCGTCCATCCCCTCGGTGTCAATGATACCGGAGGATATTTTTTTGCATATTTTCAAATCAAGGGTGTGCAATAACCTAACTTTTTCCTATGGACAAGTGAGGGGGGGTAATTCAAAAAAGAAAGAGCCTGTATAAGCATATTGCTTGTACAGACTCTAAATTGTATATTATCATTTACAGTGCATAATTTAGTGGAAATTCTGCTGCAAAAAGATGTTTTTGCAGAAAGCTCCCTTGACAAATCCCACTCAAGAAGGAATGCCTGACTATTGCACAGCGGCCTATCATTTCATAAAACGGAATAGAGTTCCTTGTCTTTGCGATACCTTTGGCAAGTACAAGAAAAGGTGGCGATGACGGGATATATGGCCCGTTATCACCCTTGTATTTATTTTTTCTATATTCATACTGCGTTGGTGTTAATGACAGCGTAATCTTTCATGTCACTACCTATTTTCTTACTTTGGCAATCTCCGCATTGATTTCATCAAGCGTCATATCCTAAACCCCATTATCTTCGTAAATTCTGCTTGCGGTTTTTATGCCTTGGTACCTTTGTTTTCAGAATCCATAAGCAGCCAGTCAATCACATTGACAACCTTTATTCCCTCATAGTTGCCGATTGTAAATTTGTCCAAAGTCAGCACGATTTTTTCGTAGTTGTCTTTGATGAAACGAAGCGGTTTTAACTCGCGTTCAAAGGTTTCCTCGGCGGTCATATCTGCGGTTACCTGATAATAGATGATATCGTCGTCTTTTCTGGCAACAAAGTCCACCTCGGTATTTCCAACCTTACCGATATTCACCTGGTAGCCTCTTCGCAGCAGTTCAAAGAATACGATATTTTCCATAGAAAAACCTAAGTCATAGCGTTGCTTGGGAAGGATATGGCTGCGAAGTCCTAAGTCAACCATGTAGAACTTACGGTTGGCTTTCAAGAGTTCTTTGCCTACGATGTCAAAACGCTCGGCATCATAGAAGATAAATGCTTCAATCAAAGCTTCCACATAGTCATCTACTGTGTTGGCAGAAACCTTGCGGCCGTTTGAGGTCAGATAATCGGTTATCCCCCTGATGGAAACAGGGCTGCCTATCACACTTGCCAGATATTTAGCAATCGCTTTAAGCAGCGTTATATCAGTTATCCTTCGCTTGTTGGGATCTTTTTCCCTGCGTCTTTGCCGTTCTTCAATATCCTTTATGATGACTGTATTGTAAATACCCTCTAAATAGGTGTTGACCTTCTCTTTCTTACGATCCATTCTGGCAACATAAGGCAACCCACCGATCTTCATAAAATCAGCAAAGGCTGCGTCTTTCTCCATACCGGTCATTTGCCAGAACTCACGGAAAGAAAGCGGCAGCATCTTTATCTCAATATAGCGGCCTGTGAGCAGCGTGGCAAGATCGCTTGAAAGCATATATGAGTTGGATCCTGTGATATACATATCCACATAATTTTTCACATAGAAGCTGTCAACGACCTTCTCATAAGAATTCACCATCTGAACCTCATCCAAAAAGATGTAGTTTTTCTTGGCTTCGTCTATATGCTCTTTCAGATATTGATACAGCTTTTTATAATCTGTCAGTTCTTCGTTTTCCAATTCCTCAAAGTTTATATAGATGATTTGCGATTCTTCTATGCCTTCGCTCAAAAGCATTTCCATATATTGTTTGAGCAGTGTGGATTTTCCGCAGCGGCGAATGCCGGTAACGACCTTTATTACCTCTTCATCTTTCCAAGAGTGCAATTGTTCTAAGTATTCAATTCTCTGCACCATATAAACACCTCCGTCCACAGTGTTCCCATTATAGCACACAATATTCAAAAAGTCAATATATATGCCGAAATCGGCGCATAACCAAAAATTCGACAAGAATATTCCGAATTGAAAGCAAGTTTTTGAATATAGTTTGCCGAATTTGTTGAAATAACACGCATTAAAGTCGTAATAAATAAGTATAAACCAAAATGAAAAGAAGTTTTTAATCTATGCTATGATGACACTATCACCCGTACTGTAAAGGGACAGGCACAGTTTCTTGTAAATGCCGTTATGCACTATCTGCACTGCTCTGAAACACCCGGCATACCGCAACCGGCGCCATTTGATACGGCTGTCATTGAAACCATAGTACGCCGTATTATGAACGAGCAGCACAGCGAGGAACCGGCGTCGAAACAGGCAGATCGAAAGATTCCACAATCAAGGGACATTACCTTCGACCGGGATGAAGCGGACATGCTCGGCGAGGACGGTATGGCCGCTATCGCAAATACAATGGCAATGTTCAGACGGGGATGAGCCTATGAGAGAAGGAGTTTTTATATCCCTCTTTTGCGCTGTCAAAAACTTTTCGCAAAGATGAAACCTCCGGAGTTCTTGGGGGGATTAAAATATCAGTAAAAAAGAAACTGATATTTACGGAGGAACATACCATGAAAACGAAAACAAACTTAAGTGAAATCGTCCGACAGTTTGAAATGTATCTGCTGCGGGAGGAAAAGAGCACAGCAACGGTGGAGAAATACTGCCGGGACGCGAAGGTGTTCTTGTCCTTTGTTGGGGATGGGGAGATCAGCAAGGACACCGCCCTGGCGTATAAGCAGGAACTGATCCGGCAGGGCTACGGCGTTCGGAGTATCAATTCCATGCTGGCGTCGGTAAACAGTCTCCTGTGCTTTTTAGGTCTTGGCGACTGCCGGGTGAAGGCACTGAAGACACAGCGGCAAATTTACTGCACCGAGGACAAGGAGCTGACCAAAGCGGAATATCTGCGGTTGGTGGAGGCGTCAAAGCATGACAAGCGCCTGTGCCTGCTGCTGCAAACCATCTGCGGTACCGGCATCCGGGTGTCCGAGCTGCGGTATTTTACGGTGGAGGCGGTGAGGCAGGGCGAGATCGTCATCTCCTGCAAAGGAAAAACCCGGAACATCCTTGTTCCGGGCGGCTTGAAAAAGAAGCTGCTGCAATATGCCAAAAGCTGTGGGATCGTGTCCGGCGTCATCTTCTGCACTCGTAGCGGCAGGGCTCTTGACCGTTCAAACATCTGGGCGATGATGAAAAAGCTCTGCGCCCGTGCGGGAGTGAAGCCGGGAAAGGTGTTCCCGCACAACCTGAGAAAACTGTTTGCCCGCACCTTTTACGGGATTGAACGGGATATCGCCAAGCTTGCGGACATACTCGGCCATGGCAGCATCGAAACCACACGCATTTATATTATGACCACCGGCGTAGAGCACCGCAGAAAGATAGAGCGATTAGGCTTGGTGATATAAAAAACCACATAATCTGCATTATGTGGTGATCATATAGGATAAAAATCACGCTCTTTACACATAATCTGCATTATGTGGTAAGAAAGAGCGAGGGAAAGAGGTTCTACGGAACAGGAAGATGCAAAGGAACGGAAAAATGAGCATGAGAATACACACCCTCGATTGCTTGACTTGTAAATAGCAGTTAAGGGTGTTATTGTGCTGTCATAAAAATGCGGGATTCGTCATTTTTAACAGCTAAAAGTAAAATTTTTATGAAACCCCTTGCGTTTCAGGGGGAAATGTGTTATACCTTATCTATGTTAGGAATTACAACTTCCTACTACATAATAATGCTTTACCACATAATGCAGATTATGTGATAGCAAATTAAATCGTATATGGATAATCTCAAAAGCAACCCCGCCGAAAGGTCGGGTGCGCAGAGCCAAGGGCCTTACCCGTAAAACGAAAGGCAGCCGGTGTGTGAGATCGTTTCGAACCTCATCGGCCAAACCGGATCGGTGAGGTTTTCTTTTTGGCGAGGCGTAAAAGAAAGGAAATTCAAACCGACTTGCAGTAGCTTTTGACCGATACGGAAAAGAGAACAACATCTTTGAGGCTGACCGATGGCGTACTGATATGGATGCCTTGCTGGACTATGCGGAATAAAAAGCACTGCATGTCCGCCGGGAGACAGCCGGAAAGCTGCGCATAGCAGAAGCGCCGCAGGTGATGGCGCTCAGCACCCGCTCGCTGGAATTTACCGATGCGAGGGCAATCGTGCTGGCTGCCGTGGATTCCCATACGGCGGTGGAACAGGAGGACGCAGATGTTTGAAAAGAGGCGAGAAATAGGATGAAATGCACAAAAACGAGCGAATTTATGACGCATATATATATGAAGAAATGCGCCGCCAACTGACTGGCTGCAGCGATTTGCCCTATCAACATAGAGAGAGCGTGCAGCCATTGAAAAGAGGTGATTCGTTGTGAAGAAAAATAAGGCTGTGTCAGAAATTCTTTTATTTACGCTGTGTGCAGCGTTGATTTTCAGCATCGCTGTGCCGGCTTTTGCCCTGGGTGTAAAGAAAGAAGGAAAAGAGAATGCCGTGGTACGGCAGTGGTCATGGGTGGATACCGGGGAGCTCTTGACAGGTGATGCGGAAAACGGCTATACCCTTGTGGTGGCCGGGGAATATTCCGAGGAAGCGCCATTATTGCCGGGAGAGCTAGGTGAGTATCTACCCGCACAGGTTACAGCGGAGATCGTGAAGCCGGTGCAGCCGGTGGAAACACAGCAGCAGGCAGAAAAAACGCCGGCTGCGGAACCGGACGCCACAGCCGAACCGGAATCCGGGACCGTAACGCTGGCACTCACCTGGGATCTTAGTGAGATATCGGGAGACGGCGTCTATAAGGGCAGCTATGTGCTGCGGGCCGCCCTGCCGGATGGCTATGCCCTGGCGGCGGATGCGCCGGCGCTGGAAATCACGCTGATTATGGACACTCCGTTCCCGCTGATTGACGACGCCGTGCTGAAAGCAAACCAGCTGAAGACTACCACACCCGTTAATACAAAGGTGAACCTGTTCGATTACTGGGTTTACGGCAGTCAGACCAGCAACGACTGGATTCAACAGGATAAACTGAATCCGGTTTACAGCTCCTACACCGCGGGCATAAATGCCGGCCATCCGCTGCTCATCGGCAATGGCATGGGCGTGTACGACGGAAACTACAACTACGGCCTGTGGAACACCTCGGCCACCAGCTGGATGGGCAATCATGTTAACAACAATTATTCCTATATTGAGGGTATCGTGGCCAACCGCCTGGGCGATGATGGTATGCCGCAGCTCAATATGGAAGGTGCGAAGAATACAAGAAATATCGTGTCTAAGGTCTATAACGCATGGGACAAAGATGCCTCTCTGGGCTATCTCTTTGACCCCGCCAAAAGCGTAGATGGCCGGGCAGCTTATCAGAACGTAAGAAACCTCTTTACCCTGAGCGGCGGAAACTATCGATTCAAGAGTTCGGCGAACTACGCCCAGTTTATCAAAGACAAAAGTGTGGTCGGCAGCGACGGTTATTTCAATGTGTATAACACTTGGGCGGTCAAGAACGGCAACCATGACGGCGGTAATTTTGCCCCCTTTAACACGGTGCAGCAGTTGCTGAAGGACAATGGCGCCGGCATACTGACCGATGCCGGAGTGAGCTGTACACAAAACCAGAAACCTGCCTATAAAGCCAGTGCCACATCCGATGCACAGACATCGGCAGACGCCACCATTAACCACTATCTGGGCATGACCATGGAGACCAGCTTCATACAGCCAGACGGCGGGGTGATTAAGGGCGGCGGCGATGATGCGGGCGAGCCCATGATTTTCACCTTTACCGGGGATAACGATGTGTGGATCTTTATCGACGGTGTGCTGGTGGGCGACCTGGGCGGCATCCACTCCGAGAGCTTTATCGGCATCGACTTCTCCACCGGCTACATTTATCGTGGGCCGGTCAAGAAGGACGGGAGTATTCCGTCTCTGACAGACATGAGGGATATTTTTGTGGGTCAGGGTGACAGCGAAGGAAATGTAACACTGAGCTTTACCCGTGAGGAAAAGAGTGACTATTATGCGCCCACCGCTTACGGCGCAAAGATCGTTTTCTCCCGTACCACAATTAAAGCCATGCACGATGCGGCGAGAGACAATACCCAGACCTGGCGCGAAGGCGGCTACACTTATGCGGATCAGACGGTACATACCCTGAAGTTCTTTTACATGGAGCGTGGAGGTTACGACACCAACCTTTCCCTGGATTTCAACCTGGTGAGCGTGCCCCATTCCGTCATTACCAAGGTGACTCAGGACAGGGAGCCGGTTGAGAACGCCCGTTTCGAGCTCTATGCGACGAATTACGACCCGGCGACCGGCGAGACGACTATACGCAGCGATTATAACGGAGGCAAAGCCCTCTGCACGGCCTCAACCGATGCGAGCGGCCGACTGATGCTGGTGGATGATTTCCGCCGCATCATCCAGTTTGAGGAGCTGGCGCAAAAGGGCGTCACCTCATACATCCTGCGGGAGACCGAGATTCCCCTAGGCTATCGGAGCCGGGCGGATGTGCCGCTATACTATGAAAACGGCCTGGTTTTTGCCCGGGATTATCTACGGAGCGGCGCGTATACCACAGCTATTTTGAACGTGACCATGGACAACAGGCTGTATAATCTGGATAATCCGGCGGAACTGCTGGTAGATACCTCCGGAGGCGATATGCAGGGCATCATATTTGCTGTGCCCCTCAAGCTGGACAGCGCTCATGTCGGCGAATTTCGAAAGGATGATCCGAATCTGGGTAAATTGCTCCACCCAATTTTCGGAAGCTTTGATTCGGGCTGGAACGTGATGGCTGAGGGTGCTGACTTGCTCAATTCCCAGGAAGACAAGGCCGCCATCGTTACTGCCGCCAAGTCATACAACCAGGTGGCGGAGAAAAACAGCCGGAACGTCTACGCCATGACCCTGGACAACATCCCCGGCGCGGCGCAGAACCACTACTGGTATAACTATACCTATGCGATTAATACGCTTGGGCTGGAATACGAAGCACTCAACGAGTATATCGCTGAAAACACTCAGTATATTATCGCGTTCTACTATGCGCCAAGAGCGGAGAGCATGGATGAACTGACAGCGAATATGCCCATCTACCGCATCTCGGACATGAATTTCGAGAAGGAATACACCACCAATATGCATATCCCCAATACCTTCAACCGCTTCCGGGTTCAGAAAATGGACTACCACGGCGACTGGGTGGCGGGTGCGACCTTCGGGCTTTATCAGCTTTACTGCGAGTATGACCGGGACGGAAGCGGCGAGCAGTACCTGCAGGTTTCCATTTACGGCAAGAAATACTTTATCAACACCCGGATGTTCAACCTGACCCAAGCAGATCTGGCGGCTATCCGGGCGGGCGCGGCAAGTGGGACGCCAGTGGATGTGCTCAAGGCAGGCGCAGATGGCACGCCCATCCATAGCAAACAAAAGACCTATGATCAGATCAAAGCCGACTGGGATCTGGGCGAGGGAAATCGAACCGTCACTCCGTGGGATACGGCTACAACCACGGCCAAGAGTACTATCAACGGCCTGGAGCTGCACGGAACAGCCATGTTCCCCAGCGCATATAGCAGCAGGGAACCCGGCGATCCCAACCCTTATGACGTGAAGAATACAAGTACCTATCTGGAGATGGGCTACTATCTTCTGCTGGAGCTGGATGCACCTGTGAACCACGTTTTAAACAAAAACGTAGTTCCGGTAGAGGTGACCGACGAGAGCATCTATGCCGACGCGGGGAAATCGGACAACGGCATCCGTGTGGGCAAATATGTGGGCTTTCCCCAGAGCAGTATGCGCCAGTTCGCGATGGAGGAGGCCATAGACGGCACGCTGACCTTCCTGAAAACGCAGCTGAAGATTGTCACAAGCAACCCCAATTCGGGCCAGCAGGCGGAGGACAAGGATGTCGTAGAAGGCCTGACGACCTATAGGTATAAATACGATAATGTTCTGGGCTATTACCAGCGATATTTTGAGGAGGACGAGACGAGTATCTATCTGCATTCGGCTCCGAACCTGTATATGTTTACCAGCCAGGGGCACCCTGTGCTGCGGGTCTATCAGGACGACGAGCAGGAACGCTATACCATCTCCCTTAAGGACAATTATTCAAACAATGGAAATACGAATCAGAACGGCAAGCTGCTGCTGCGTAAGGTTCTGAATGGCAGGAAAACCTATTCTGTGGTAAATGTGAACGACGGGCAGGCATGCTACCGACTGCAGCCGGGGCAGACAGTCAGCGAATACTGGTTCTATCAGTATGAGAGCGGCACCAGCGGTACCATATCGGACGGGGTACAGATATATCCGGAGCTGTCAGGCACGGGTGAGCACCACGATTTCGTTATCAATAATCCGAATGTGGAGGACTGCGGCGACCGCGACATCAGCAATCTCTTCGCTGTGTCTACCATTGTGCAGGTCTATGACCTGGATCAGGGCGTTATGACCGTCAAGGCGGTGGTGGAGCCGGAGAACCATCCCGATGAGACGAAGCCGTTCTATTTCCGTCTCTATGCCTTGTATGACGAGGTCACGGAGATACAGCTTTTTGAGAAAAATAATCCGGACGGCTCGGGCGGAGGCAAATCGAATTTTTCCGGTGTGCTGAACGTCCGGATCGGTTTGGAAAAAATGAGCGCGGGCAGCGTCAATCCCGGTGAATATGACGAGGCAGGCGTCCGGAACATCCCAGTGGAGTTCAAACAGGGTGTAGCCAAGCTGTGGCTCACGCAGGGATATTCGATCAAACGAGTATACATTCCGGAGGACGAGGGCCATGCCGCCCACGGGTGCGTCGCCTTCATCCCCTATAAGATCAAGCTCGAAGATGAGGGGGCGGACTTCAACGGACAGCTCTACGTCAGCGCCAGGAGGGTCGCGACGCAGGATCTGGTAAAAACCCAGCCTATCCAATTTACCAACGGCGAGGCCATCTACTACGCCGCCAACGCTACGACGATCACCAACGTCAGCACCGGTGTGCAGCCCGACAGCTTTGGTTCGGCGGGCAAAGAGTACAATTTTACGGCAAGCTGCCGCTACGCCACGGCGAACGCCTCGGAGCTTTTCGACGAGAACCCCACGAAGCATCTGAGTGTTGTCTTTGACACGAGCCAGGCGAAAAACAAGGACATCATTGTGTGGACCAGCGAGACGGATACCAATATGGTGGACGTGACGAAAGAGGGCGCCGATTACTTCCTTAATGTGGACGAGCAGGAGAATAGCAACCCCTTCCTGGGCGGTAAGGCTGTTACGGCTGACTTTGCCCTCTATGACGGGCAGAGCATCACCATCAATAACATGCCCTGCGGCCTCACCTATTTTGTGCAGGAGTGGTCGCTGGGCGCGTCGCCGGCGGAAATGCAGTATGATGAGAACAACAGCGCCTATCAGCTTCTGACGGAAAAATACACTACTACTACTACTACTGGCTCGCAGACCGAGGCCGGCGATCCGGAAATGCAACACGAGTATCAGCAGCAGTTCCGGACATTCAAGAGCATCATACGCCCGGACCTGACCAGGGAGGTTGTGTTCCACAACTATCCGCTTTTGGGCAGCCTGGTGATTGAAAATACCGTGACCGGCAGGATGGGCGACCGCAACCAGGCCTTTAACTTTTCTATTACATTGGCAGATACAGACATCAACGGTGATTACGGAGGTGTGCAGTTTATAAATGGAACAGCTACTTTCCAGCTCAAGCATGGGGAGAGGATGGTTGTTCCCGGCCTGCCGAACGGCGCGGCCTACACTGTGAAAGAGGAACCCATTCTTGGTTACGACACGACCTACACCCAGACCAAGTGTAATGAAGACGGGAAGGTGACGGAGACTTTGGATACGGACGCTGTATATACAAGCGCCGGCGTAAGCGGAACCATCGTCGCCGACGCTCAGAACCGGGTGGAGTTCACCAATAACAAAGATGCAGAGCCGGATACCGGCATTGTCTTGGAAAGTCTGCCGTACGTCGCCATTCTTGCGGTAGTGATCGTCGGCGTAATCTGGATGATCATCCGGCGCCGGCGGCGCGATGACTGAAGGGGGTGATGAAATACTATGAAAATAGATGAAAACAGCAGCCCCCCGGAACGAGCCTATACGGCAAGGCATAGCAAGAATCGGGTGAGGGACAGCCCCCAGGAGCCGCACAAAGCGGCAGATACTCCCGCTTCTCCGTGGCAGACCGTTACCGGCTATCTTAAAAAGCTTCGCTTCAAGCGCCGGGTTTTCGGCGGAGTGGACGAGGCGGACGTGTGGCGGAAGATAGAAAAGCTCAACGGGCTGTACGAAGATGCGCTCCGGGCCGAGCGGCTTCGGTACGACGCCCTGCTGGAACAGCAGCGCAAAGAATGCTTAAGCGGCGAAGGACGATTGGAAAATGAGTAAAAAAAGACCGTCCTCCCCGGCGGAGGTCATTGCAAGCCGCCGGGCAGCCATCAGCCTGCGCCGTGGGTATCGGAGCCTGCTGTGGCGGATCGTCGTCATCGCCGCCGTGTGCTGGCTGATGTTCACCCGGGTGTTCCTGCTGACCCAGGCACAGGGCAACGGGATGTTTCCTGCGGTCAAGGACGGCGATCTGGTAATCGCTTTCCGATTGCAGGAGGACTACGCCAAGAACGATGTAGTGGTCTACACCGTGAACGGTAAGCGCCGCGTCGGACGCATCGTGGCACGGGAAACGGATGTGGTCACGCTGGACGACAGCGGAACGCTGTTGGTCAACGGTACCGTCCAGAGCGGCGATATCCTTTACCCAAGCTACGCAAAGGGTGGGATTACATACCCTTATACTGTTCCGGAAGGTCATGTGTTCATCCTGGGCGATTATCGAACGCAGACCGAGGACAGCCGGGATCACGGCCCGATCCCAATGGAGAATGTGGAGGCAAAGGTCATCACCATTCTCCGTCGTCAGGGCATATAGCCCTATAACATCTGTTTTAGCTGTATAAACTATGCAGTTCAAATAAAAACAAAAAAATATAAAGGAAAATTTGTTTATGAAAAAACTTATGTCATTGCTTCTCGTGCTTGTCCTTGCTCTGAGCATGGGCACCGTGGCGTTTGCGGCTGGTCCGATTCAGCAGAACACGCCTCCAAAGTTTGACGTCATCTACAAGCTGGACGACAGTATCCAGTCCGACGAAAATTATCCGGTTGGAATCGTCGCCCCGGATCAGACCTTTACCTACAATTTCACGGCGGAGAAAGTAGAGGAAAGCACAACGGTGACGACAGGGCAGATGCCCGCGATTGCACCTGTGACTGTTGAGTTTAAAGGTACTGGCAATGTCCCGACCACCGCAACACCTATGGTAAAAAAGCAGGGAACGGTCAGTTTTGAGGGCGTAGTCTGGCCTGGCGTTGGTGTGTACTACTACACCGTAACGCAGACTGTTAATAACAAGGCGCTCGGCGTTACATATTCTAATGCCTCGCACACCCTGAAAGTTACGGTTGCAAAGGATCCTGACGCAAGCTATGAACAGTATTACGTTGCGTTCGTGACCCTGACCGCTAATCTTGGCACTGCTACAGACGGCGTTACCACCGATAAGTCCAACGGCTTCAACAACACCTACACCGCCAACAACCTGGCGGTGACCAAGGAAGTTACCGGTAACATGGGTGACCGGAACAAAGAGTTCGAGGTTGACGTAACCTTCCGGGTGCCGACTGAAATCGATGCAGCCCAAATGCTGAGCACTATCACCTATGGTACCGAATCGATATCCACCACAGAGGCCGATTGGGAGGCGGACGACGGCTCCAATCCCGCCACCAAGTCCGTGACCAAGACCATCAAGCTCAAGCATGACGGCACCGTCACCTTCCAGAACTTGCCCGCAGACGTAACCTATGTCGTAAAGGAAAAGGATTACACCAATGAAGCAGGCGGCAAGTACGACGCTGCGAAGTATAGCATCAATGCTGCTGAAGCTACCGTCATGCAAGACGGCGCCACTTCCACAATGGACGCAGACGGCGAATCCGTAAAGATCGTCAACAACAAGGGCATCAACGTGGATACCGGCGTGCTGCTGGACAGCCTGCCCTACATTCTGCTGCTGGCCTTCGTGGTTGTTGGCCTGGCCGTGTTCTTTGTCAAGAGACGCACAGCCCGCGAAAACTAAAAACAGCAATACCATACGATAAACGATAGACCGCGGTAGCGGAGGACGGTTTTCCGCCCTCCGCTGCGGCGGCAGATACCCCGGACGGAAAGGAGGGCAGCCGGAGAATGGGTGAAAAAACGATACGGCATCGGATTTTGAAGGCTGCCAATTCCGTCATTACCTTTTTGGTTGTGGCAGCCCTGTGCGTCTGCGGTGCGTATGCTGCATACGCTCTGTGGGACAACAATCGGATTTACGCCGCCGCCGAGAATGTGCAGGCGGATATGCTGAAACTCAAGCCGAATGCGGATGCGCCCGACGGACCCTCTTTTGCGGAGCTTCTGGCCGTCAACCCGGATGTGTGCGCATGGATTACCGTGGACAACACGAAAATCGATTACCCCGTTTTGCAGGGGGAAACCAACCTTAGCTATATCAACACGGATGTGTACGGAAACTTTGCGCTGGCAGGGAGCATTTATCTGGACTCCCGCAACGCCTCTGATTTCTCTGAGCCCTGTTCACTGCTGTACGGCCATCACATGGAAAACGGCGGTATGTTCGGAGACCTGGATTTGTTTAAGAATAAAGCGTTCTTTGACGAGAACCGTACAGGAACGCTGCTTGTGCCCGGCAAGGGCTATGATCTTGAAATTTTTGCCTGTCTGCTGGTGAGTGCATCGGAGGACAATATCTTCGAGCCGGATCAGTGGCGGACTGATATAGATGGCCTGCTGGATTATGCGGAGCAGCATGCGCTGTATGTCCGACAGGAAACGATAGAAACACTGCGCGCTTCAAAAGCGCCGCAGGTATTGGCGCTGAGCACCTGTTCTTCGGAGTTCAGCGATGCAAGAACGATTGTACTGGCGGCAATGCAGCCCCGCATGGCGGCGAAATAGGAGGAATGCGGAATATGAAAAAGAAAGGATACAGGGCTTTACTTGCAGGCGCGCTGTTGGCAGTGCTGGCTGTAGCAGGGCTTCCTGTGACGGCGCTGGCGGCGGAGCCGCTGCGGGTGGAGCTGCCGTCTGTGGAAATAAAGCTGGAGGGAGCCGCCCCGTCGCCGGACGAGGAGTATAAAATTGTGATGCAGGCTGATGATGCGCTGTTCAATCCCATGCCGCTGGGCAGCACCAAAGACGGATATCCGCTCACTATCAAAGGCAGCGGAACGGTAAAAGTTCCCGCACTCACTTATGAAAAGCCGGGCGTTTATACCTATACCATTTCTCAGGTCCAGGGCAGCAACAGCCAGTGTACCTATGACGATACAGTCTATACCATGAAGGTGTATATTACAAACCGGCAGGATGGGAAAGGGTTAGAAAGCGAGATTGTACTATCGGTTTCCGGTATGGACGGCAAACCGGATAAAATCAAATTCGTAAACAAATATCCACTGCCGGACAATCCGGATAACCCGGATGGGCCGCAGACGGGCGATAACAGCAATATGGCATTGTGGTTTGCGCTGATGATGGTTTCCCTTGCGGGCGCCATCGGCACGGCGCTGCACGGCAAAAAGAACAGCTAAGAGATAAATAATCGTCAGGCGCACCCTGCGGAGAAAAATCCGCAGGGTGCATTTGTATCTATCCCTACTCGCTGAACCCGAAAAATCTTCTCCGGCACAGCTGACAATTTCATATCCAACGGCTGACTGAGCATAAAAACTCGGTAAGCCTTTTTCTTTTCTCTGCCGTCCGTCCCCTCGGTGTCAATCGATACCGAGGGATATTTTTTGCATATTTTCAAATCAAGGGTGTGCAGCAACCCGATTTTTTCTATGGACAAGTGAGGGGGTACAAATTTCCGCTCAATTTCTCGATTGTTTCCTTTTGACAAGTGCTCTGTCTGGAAGATAACTACCCACGTATCTGCTTTGATTCTCGCCATATTGCTTATTTGCTCTTGTTCAATTATTGCATCCGCAGAAGAAGCAAAATATAATACCGCTGGAGAACTATATGAAGCGTGGTATGAAAATATGCCCGATTATATTTGCGGTGTATGGTCTACAGATGGTGGAGCAAGCAATCTAACCTTTGGCATTCAAAATAATGAGTCTGGAAAGCAAAAAATGATTGAACTTGTAAAAGACGATTCTTCGTTGACCTTTGTTTATCAAGAGTATAGTCGAAATTACCTATTTCAAATTCAAAGGGAAATCGACGAGTATATGAAAAAAGATTTAGGCCTTGTCTCAACCGGACTTAATGAACAAAACAACTGCATTAAGTTAGGTATATTGAAAGACCGAAAGTATGACTTGGAAACTCAAAATATGCTTGAGGAAATTACAGAAAGGTATGGTAATGCCGTCGTTGTTGAGTATACAGATGAAATCTATGACTTGACAATCAAAGAGGATGGATTGCAGATGTCGCAGTACTTGTTGTTTAGTATGGGGATTGTGGTAGTTTTGCTTGTTGGAATGTTGTTTGTTTTTCAGAAAAGAAAGCTCGCCCTGAAAAACTTTGGGATCTTTCGGATATAAAATATCAAATACGTAATTTGTGGGTATGCAGAACATAACCAAAGGCGTCGCAGAATGCGGCGCCTTTGTAAGTTATATATTTGATTTGAATGCCAACCATTTAGCTCCGTAACTGTCTATAGAAAACTTGATACCATACTCGTTTTCAACGAAACGGTCTTTAACCTGATACCAGCCACGCAATTGTTCGCGCAAATCTGAGTCTGGAGAAATGGGCTCTACCCACACTTGAGTTTGTAATGTTACGTCAGACCGAGTTAACGGCTCTGATTGAGGAACATTGCTTTCAGCAAATCGCTCCGGTACTTCAATAACCTTTCCGGCAGCGTCAAAAGGAATACGTTCGCCTGTTGCGGTGATATACTCCTGCGCCGATGCGCTGATGAGTAGCCAACCGTATTTGCTTGACCAAAGCGGTTTCCCATTTGAGATTAGAATCTTTTCCTGTGTCAATGGAAGAGAGATCGCTGTAGTTCCGGTCTTTTCTCTGCCGAGCAGGTAATCGGTCGTCACATCATAGAGCTCGGCCATCTTTTCAAGATTGTCCAGTGTGGGAGACTTTCGGCCGGCCTCCCATGAACTGAGTGTGGGCTGAGAGACGCCAAGCAGCTTTGCAGCAGCGGTCAGCTTTAAGTTATTCTTTTTTCTGGCCTCTTTGAATCGCCTTGCCATCTCCTCACCACCTTCTTGAAATTCTGCTTCTTATTCTTCAGACTGAGTTTTAATATACTTACCGGTTTTCACACGAGCATCTGCAGGTTTATCTGCATCAGCCGGAATAAGCCATGTGTTACCGACTTTCTTAACGCCCGGGATCCGTCCCTCAGAGCAAAGGATTGCAACACGTCTGTGTGACAGATTCCATTTTTCGCCGGCTTCGATTGTAGAGATGTAATCCACTGCAAACACTCCCTTCATAATTCACTATTATATATTATATTCATTTTGAGGAATAATATCAAGTGCTTTTTGTAAATTCACTATCGTAGCCACTCTGATTTTTGACGCCGGACTGGGTTAAATATAATGACAATTATGTTTAAGTGGAGATATCCGTTGCTTTTCAAACAGGACCTGAGTTAAACATAATCAACATTCTTTTCCACCAAACTCAGTTAAACATAATTTTTTGTTGTATCTCCTGCCTCCTATTCGTGTAATAGAGGTAGGAGGCGATAACAATGAAAGAATTTTATGACTATCTACGCGGAATAGGGAAATCAGAAAATACCGCGAAGAACTACTGCGACAAGGTGCGTATATTTAATCGATGGTGTGAAGACAGTTTCGGAACAATACCACTTATGTTATACCGAGCAAACGTCCTTGATTATATCTCATATATGAGAAACATAAAGGGGTATAATCCAAAATCCGTAAATAACCACCTTTCTTCTTTACGGGCATTCAACGAGTTCCTGATCAGCTCCGGGTGTCAGACCGAGATGGCAATCCTAAAGAATGATTTTATGAAGGTGCAGGTCCAGTATGCCAATCCCTGCACCGTTGAGCAAAAGGACGTGGAAGCATTCCGCCAAAGGCTTTTGGAGGGCGGAAGCAAACGCGACTTCGCTATTGTGACACTCTACACCTACACCGGCATTCGTCGGTCTGAGTGTGTGAATCTCAAACTGGAGCACGTGGATTTGGTTGCTAAGGAGATCTACATCGTCGGTAAGGGCGATAAGTACCGAACCGTATACTTGAATGACAAGACGGTGCACGCCATCCGCGAGTACCTTAAGGTCCGCAAGTCAGAGAGTCCCTATCTCTTCGTGAGCCGCCAGTCTGTGCGAATGGCAGCGTCCAGGATCAACCAGATCTTCAATCAGTATTCGGATACGATTACGCCAAAGATGCTGCGGCACTATTTTTGTAGCCATGCCCTTGATACCGGTGAGTACCGTATTCACGAGGTTGCCAACCAAGCCGGCCACAGCAACGTGCAAACAACTCTTATCTATAGCAACCCTTCCGCAAAGCAGATGAAAGAGAAAGCGAACAAATTATGATAAAAAAGATTATTATCTCCATACTGGTTATGCTTTTGGCGTTTATCGCTATATTCTCCGGAATTCGCGTTTTCCGGGAGCTGAAGGAAAACAAAGAAAGTGCCGATACCTATACTGACTTAGAGAATTATGTCTCCATACCACGGGTGACACCCGAGTCCGAACCAACGGACACAAATCAAAGTGAGTCTGGAGAAACGCAGGTGCCGAGCAATGACCCTAAAATTGACTTTGATGCATTACTGGCGATTAACCCAGACTGTGTTGGTTGGATCTACATTCCCGACACCGATATCAGTTATCCCGTCGTACAAGGCGATGACAACAGTTATTATCTAAAGCATTTGTTTGACGGTAAATGGAATAGCAGCGGATGCATCTTTATGGACTCTCGGGTTGATGCCTCTCTGTCAGATCGACATACCATCATTTATGGCCATCACATGAAGAACGGTAAAATGTTCTCGGGACTTACGAAATATAAAAAGCAAGAATACTTCGAATGCCATCCAACCGGGCTGTTTATTACTCCGGACACAGTCTACCGGATAGACTTCTTTGCCGGTTACGTAGCCGGCGTAAAAGAAGATGCCTGGAAACTGGGGTTCCAGTCTGACGACGACTTTGAATCTTGGATTAAAGAAATCAAGGAAAAGTCCTGGATAGAAAGCGACCTTTCTCCTGCAGTCACAGACAGGGTTCTGACGTTGTCCACCTGCAGTTATGAGTTCGATAATGCACGTTTTGTTTTGATAGGTGTTATTCGGGATTGACCAGTGTCCAACGGTTTTTGCCGCAAATACTTGACTATCAGGCGTAAGATTGTTATAATATATATGTTAGTATCAGATATTGCCTAATGGCAGTAGTAGTTATCAGAGTTTTCACAGTGCCCGAGATTTTATCTTTGGGCACTTTTTTTATTTCTTATGCTTTCTTCCAGTAAGAAGCACAAGATACCGAAACTGAAGGGGCTATCCCTTCTTTTTACAACCTATCAGAGCCACCATAACTGGCTACAAGAGCACTCATTGAATGCACGTATGTGTTTTTGATGGGTGCTTTTTTTATATAGATCGGAGCCGAAAGGTTCCCCCAACCTTTTTTCTCGGGGAGCCTCAGGGCTTGCCGTTACTATATAAACAAAACGAAAAGGAGCGTGTCTCACTATGAGAAAATTATCATTCATCTTAACCATCGCTATGCTCGTCATGGCGGCAATCATTATCCCTGTTGGGATATCCAACGTCTACCTTGCTTTTCAGCTCGGACTCATCTTTGAGTGTGTCAGCAACATCTTTTTCCTTTGCCTTTTCATTGCTTTCTGCCTTTTTGAGGTAAGAGAGTTTATCAGAGACTATGCCTGGTATTACGAAGAGGCACCGGTGGAAGGAATGCATGATGCACAGGATGAAGATCTCCCGTTTTAAGGAGATGTGACGATGGCAAAGAAACGCAGTTACAAGGACGAACTGATTGATGAAATCCGAAGTCTTGCCCAATCAAATGGTCTCAACACGGTGTTTACCACGTTTTTAGAGATCACGGCAACGAGCATTGCGGCCCAGATGGATCCTGCCAATGCCGAGGAACGGGAAAAACGATATCAGGAGATTGCTTCCAAGATGGCACCGGAGGTACTGTCTTCGTATGCCAGAATGTTTGCTTTGCTTACACTGGCCACACGAGAACACGCTGAAGATCCGTGCGATATTCTCGGCGACGTCTATCATCAGTTACGTCTCAACAACGAGTGGAACGGTCAGTTCTTCACTCCCGACCATATCTGTAGGATGATGGCCCAAATGATAGGGGTTGACGAGCCTACGGACAGAGAAGGTCCCATCACGATCAACGAGCCTACCTGCGGTTCCGGTACGATGGTTATCGGCGCAGTTTGGGCAATGCAGCGCAAAGGTATTGATTATCGCTGCAAAAGCTTCTTTGTGGCGCAGGATATTGATATCCGCTGCGTATGGATGGCATATATCCAGTTGAGCTTGTACGGGATCCCTGCAGTTGTCATTCACGGAAACACCTTGACGATGGAAAACTGGTCCCAGTGGTATACTCCCTGCGCGGCAGTTCCTTTTATGGAAGAGCCGATTGAAAAAGGAACGTAACAATGTTAAAGGTTCAGGATTTCCGCCAGACCGGTTATTATGTGATTGATGATGAACGGTATAACATTCAGGAACTAACTTGTAAACAGTTGCGCATTCGGTTTGGAACCGGAAAAGCGGTTCATATTAGCGGTACAGGGCGAGATAAGAAATATATCTACCGCACCGGCTGTATGACGGAAATCGGAGATATTCTGGAAGCGGATTGGTTTGCACTTGCCCGATTCATTATCGAAAGAGACGGTGAACAGGCTCTTTTTGAGGGACTTGTAGATTATGCGAAGAGCTGTGCTTGGCTTCATTCCAGGAATGAACGCGAGGAATACGCTTTACAGCTTCACGTGAGCCGCATTTTTGACAATGAGGACTGGGTTGGATATCAAGAGTTCAACAAAACACATCGCCCGTGGATCCTACAGGGTGATGAGGAAGGAGAAGCACAATGTGAGTGCGAATCAAAACTTTCCGTTTCTGCAGAAGAAGGTTGCAGCGACGGGCAAATTACGCAAGTACACCCGTAAGGTTCTCATGGCAATGCTAAAAGAACGCGGGGCGCATCCTGTATACAATGTGAGTAGCAGAACCGACTATCTTATTGTCGTCGAACGTCCGGGAATCAAGCTTGAAAAAGCACTTACCCTTGGAGTTTGCATTGTGCCGGGATACGAATTTGAATCAATGCTGGCTCAATATGATGAGCAGCACAACCAAGACGGAGCTTAAATTGCTTCGTCTATTTTTGTTTATTGGAGGATAGACACAATGAATCAGCAGAAGAAAACACTTTGTATTGCCGGAAGTATGATTCTTCCTCTTGCAATCGGACAGCCTGCAGTAATTATCGAGCGCGATGGTGGTTACAGACAAACCACTACGGTGATCAATATGAAACGGCTTTCCGATAGCGTCATTCGGTTTGAGACGCAAAATACACGTTACTTCCTACATCTTACGTCTGTTGCAAAGGCGGTGACGGTATGAGCAGAGAGCCTAAGGACGAACGCTTTGTGCGTTTGGCGGAAGCCAGAGTCAATAAGATTATCAAAATGGTACGCTTGCTTGGTAATCTGTCCGGCTCCTCAAACTATTCTTACACGCAGCGTCAGGTGGAGCAGATATATACTGCGCTCCAGACTGAGCTGGACAAATCAAGGAAACGCTTTGCTGCAGGTAAAACCGGTAAGCAGCGTTTCTCTCTGTCAGACTCACCTGAAACAAACTCCACACCCGAATGGTACCCGAGTATTATTTTGCCATTGCCTGATGGAACCCATCTCAGTGCAAAGGCAATTGATGACTCTAATTTCCCGGCGATTAATATCTACTGGGATAAAGGAACCAAAGAAGATCCGGAACTGGTAAGCTTTGTAGAGCACAATCCGGAGCGTGGCGAAGGTCACGAGGTATGTATCGGCGTGTACCGTTCAGATGAGGATGACACAATTCATTACGGGTCCTACGTGGCAGAAAGGAAATAATTATGGGATTACAGTTTCACGAAACAATGTATGGCAAGAATTTCTTTGAGCATCAGCTGCCAAAGCTGACAAGAGCAATCGAGAAGCTTGCCGAATCCAAAACCAATCAGGATAATATGCCGAAACATCCGTTTCCCTTGGCAGACGAGGAAACCTGCAGACGTCTGCTTGACGTTATGAACGATGAGAAAAAGGCGGAAGCTTTTGCGAATGCCTTCTTTGCCGAAATCGCTTCTGATGATGAAAAGATCGAGTCTGTGGGATTTCATATGGCGAGAGCCATTCTTCACAATAGTATCGAGGAGTTTTTGGTTGCCGTTGTCGGATGGACCAGCAAGAGCTTACTTGATATTGCCGATAAAGGTTCTATAGAGCCTCAGGAGGTGAAGAATGATGAGTGAGCACGTAAAGGCGGTTAAACTTCCTTGGGCGGAGGTTTCTGAGCACATCGGCATTGAGATCAGCAAGATCCTCGGCAGAGAGATTATCTGCAAGGCCAATATTGATGACCACGACTATTGGGCGGTTCAACTGTCCAATGGAAGACTTCCTCTGTCGGAACTATATAAGCTGATGGAGACTGTCGGTGCAGATGAAGCTGCTCGAATAGAATCTCTCCCTGAGTCTGCAGAATGGGATTTCAGTGTAAACGGCATCGGTATGGGCGTAGCAGAACTGCTATTAGGCAGGCACCTGAATTGCAGATGGAGTGCGACACATATGGATGAGGAACATCTGTGGTTACTTGACGTAAAGGACGGTGATTACAGTGAAGCCTAAAATCGATTGGGTCATCCATCTTGTGATGAACGGTGTGAAGTGCGCTTGCTGTGATGAGGTCGAAAACGGTTTTTTGCCGTATCTCTGTAACTGCCATACGCACGGCATGGGGAAATACAATCATCCAGACTTTCAGCTGGTGCTGAATTATCCTAACGAGGAAATCGGTCGCATTCTGAACACCTTCGGCTTGCGTGTGCAGGCCGGAGAGCAATTCAAGGATGGCGATATGGTCGAGGGTATCTATGAGGATTGCCCAGTGCGATTGTCTGAATTTTGGGAATGTGGACGCAAGGTTTTGCGTGTCATCGTTCCCGATAAACAGAATCGTTTCCCCGAGGATGAGAATTGTACAGCACCGCACGTCTTTCAAATGCTGGACACCCGATATCTTATGAAAGGAGCCTGGCGGAATGAAAGTAAAACTGTTCCAGATTGCACCTGAGGAGGACCGCTATAACCTGATGTATATGAACTATGAGTTCACAGTGAAGCATGGTGGTATTCGCGAGTGTACCTATGAGCTTGTGTTTGACGGCGATTTGGACGTTAAACGACTGGATGATATCTTCTATATCTTCAATATGGAGCATCCAGCCGGATATCGTGGCCGTTCTATGAGTGTATCCGATGTTGTTTGGGCAGAAGGTCTGGGAACCTTCTTCTGTGACAGCATTGGATTTAAGCCCATCAAGTTTAACCATAACAAGATTCCGTGGAGAAATTTCGATAAGTAAGCTCTACGGAATCACAAAAGTATCAGAGTCAGTATGACATAATCCGAAGGGGTGCAGCAATGTGCCCCTTCATTCAGAATAGGAGAATTATTTATTATGGATCCAAGATTAGATCGAATATTACAAATGAAAGAAAAGATGCTGATTGGCATCGATGACACGTTCCAGTTTAGCTGCAATCAATGCGGCAAATGCTGTATGAATCGTGAGGACATCCTTTGCACCCCAAAGGATGTGTTCCGAATCTCCAAGAAGCTCGGTATCTCTACGTTTGATTTCATTAAGAGATACTGCGACACTTATCTCGGAGATACCTCGCATATGCCCATCGCTCGCATTGTTCCTCATGATGCGGCCGGTCATTGCCCGTTGCTTGAAAACAACAAATGCGTTGTACACGAGTGTAAGCCGGTAGTATGTGCTATGTATCCGATTGGCAGAACCATCTGCATTGACACCTCAGTGAAAGCTCCTAAGGATATGAATGTCAAGGATATCGAGTACCTGTTTACCCATCCTACCCGTTGTGGCAAGAACGAGACGCATACGGTGAGAGAGTGGCTGACACAGTTTGACATTCCTGTCCAGGATGAGTATTTTATTCAGTGGCATAAAACGATCTCCATACTCAGTCCGCTTATCCAAAAGGCAATCACGAAAATCCGAATGGACAGCATGAATCAAATTATCAACATTATTTTCGTGAAGCTGTATTTGGATTACAACCTGGAGGAAGATTTCTTCCCGCAGTTTATAGCGAACCGGGATATGATGATCAAGATGATGAACGATCTGCCGATACACGGAGGTGAAGCAAATGGCTGAAGAACGTAATAATTATCAGATTTCCAGAAAGGATGCCAAGAACTGTTTCGTTGAGAGCTTATACGATGCATTTGAGTTTGGGAAAATCCATCTCGCCTTTGCAACCTATGACCTCAACCGCCCTGCCGGGCAGAGACAGACGAACAACATCCATATTTACATTGCTGCAGATGAATTTTTGGAGCTGTGCCGTAAACTGAATTACGGTGAGCTTCGGTATATGATGCAGAACAAAAAGAAAAGCAACGATCAGACGCCACTCTATGAATGCCTTGGCGGGACTTCTGCAGAGAAGCTCGCTAAGCAAGGACGCTCCAGACCGGATGGCAGGAGCTTGTCCCGTGTGGCGAAAATCATTGTCGGTAGCCGTTCAGATATCCTGTTCGTAGCCGACAGCGGTCCCGGAGACGTTACCGAAAAAGGTCTTATCGTGCCTAAGTTTGGTAGCAAACCGGAAAATCACGTTGCTGTCAGCATGGCATTTGAGACCTTGAGCGAACTTCTGCTTTTGACGCAGGCACATTATATGGCGTGGTTATCTGCGCAGTATATGGCAAAGCCGAAACAGAATCGAAGCACAGGCACTCAGCCACAGTCAACTCAGAACTACACGGAACCTGAGGTTCCTATGTTCTAACTTTTAGAGAAGCAGTATGGCCTAAAAAACCATACTGCTTTTTCTTTTTGGTTATTAATTTTATGATTTTGACTGATTCTATTGACTTTTGGCTATCATAAGAGTATAATAAACTCACGAGTAGGTGTATCGTAAGTTTGTAACTCGTAGGAGGCTATTATGTTTTTTGGTAGAGAGCGCGAATTAACCGATTTGAATAAACGATATGATAACGGCAATTTTGAATGTGCTATCATTTATGGTAGAAGACGTGTCGGAAAGACGTCCCTTATTAACGAATTCTGTGAGGGCAAGCCGACGGTTTTCTTCTCGGCGCTAAATGCAACCGCAAACGAAAATCTTGAGGCCTTGTCTCTCGCTGTTTTTGAAAAGGACAATAAGGATGCAACAACTGCACCGGTTTACGCAAGCTTTGATAATGCTTTTGCGCAGATTACGAAGATGGCAGAAAAAGAGCGCCTTGTTTTTGTTATTGACGAGTATCCTTATCTTGCTAAGGCAGATAAGTCCATCTCCTCTCGTCTGCAGCATATCATTGACCATACCTGGCAAAACGGAAAACTGTTTTTGATTTTGTGCGGCTCTTCTATGAGCTTTATGGAAAATCAGGTGTTGGGATATGAGAGCCCTCTGTTTGGTCGCAGGACTGCACAATATAAGATTCAGGCATTAACCTATAAGGAAATCCCTGTCTTCAACCCAACGTTGTCTTATGAAGATCAAGCACTGATTTACGGTATCACCGGTGGTGTTCCTCACTATATCAACAAGCTTGACGTGAAGGACAACGTGGATGAGGCGTTACTTGACAATTTGCTAAATCCTGCAGGCTATTTGTTTGAGGAGCCGGAGAACCTTTTGAAGCAGGAGCTTCGTGAGCCGGCAATCTATAATTCGATTATTTCTGCCGTTGCAACGGGATCTTCTCATTCCAACGAAATTTCAACCAAGGTTGGTTTAGAGACCGGCATATGCGCGAAATATCTGAGAGTTCTTGTGGATCTTGGTATATTGAAAAAAGAGACACCGATTACGGAAAAGGCCGGCCGCAAGACGATCTATCTGATCGGAGATAATTTCTTCCGGTTCTGGTACCGTTTTGTGCCTAAGAATATGTCTGCTATCAACACCGGAAGAATCAATAGGATTTACGATACTGCTATCAAGAAGTATTACCCAGACTATATGGGCATCGTGTTTGAGCAGATGTGCAGAGAATATTTGCTCCGCTATGCAGATGAATTGCCGATTGAATTATCGGATATCGGACAGTGGTGGGGTACGGATCCGAAAGAGAAAAAAGAAATACAAATTGATATCGTAGGTACTCCTGCGGAAGGCAAAGATTATATCATCGGTTCCTGCAAGTATCGTAGCACGCCTATTGGTGTAGATGAGCTTGAGCTACTAAAGCACTATGCAGAGGTGTTTGGCAAGGGCGATAAGTATCACTTCTACATTTTCTCGAAATCCGGGTTTACACAGGGCTTACAAGAGCTTGCCGATCAAGGTGAGGTTCTCCTTATAACCCTGGAGGATATGTATAAGTAAAGGCTTGGGTGAGAAAATGACTATCTATCAAAATCCGTCTATCGAGCCGGATGAAGTTCCGATTGCAATGAAGGAAGCATTTCGGTGCTTCAACGATGCATTCGATACGGAGTATTCGGAAGACAACGTAAAGATAGCATACTGTACGTTTGAAACCTTTCCCCAAGTCTATGAGGACTTCTGCAGTAAATGCTTTCCTTCATGGTTGGCTGAAGATTATATGAATCCTGCGTTCTATATGGATACGAACGCCTCTGCTCTTGTGGAGGGAGAAAATTCCGGGATTATTATCAATACATCCGTGCCTTTTCCTTTTTTTGAGTGGGTTAATAGCTTAACGCACGAATTGGCTCATGTTTACGCAACTCGGAATGAGTACCACGGGCAATCCTTTTATGAGAAGCATTGCTGTGACCCGTCATTGAGCGCGGAAGAAGATATGATTTATATCGGCTATCAGGTATGGAAAGAGTTCATCGCAGACTATTTGACAGCTTATGCAAGACCCTATATGGTGCCGATGACATTGTACCAGCTTCGTAGTCAAATCAAGCAATTTGATTCGGTGATTAGGGACTTAAAACCTACAAGCTTAAAGGCCATAACCCTTGTCCTTGTTGGCATATTTACGAGCAGAGAATTTTTAACCTCTCGTGACAAGGAAGCATTTCTTAGTTTGCTGAAAGAGAAAAAGGTTGTAGATACAGAAGAATACAAAGGATTGATTCGCACCGTCATCGACCATTTATGCCGTGAGGATATCGAGCCGTTCTGCATTAACGAATGGTTTATGGATGACATAGGAAATCAGGTTCGTTCCCTGGTAACGGGAAAACAATGTCAAATACTGACGGGTAAACGTAAGAACCAAGGTATCTTGGAATTATAGAAAGAAGAGCAAAGAAATTGGACGTGAAGACATTTGAAAAAGACATTGAAATTGCTGTAAACGCATTAAAAAAAGCTGGATATGATCCGTATGAGCAGTTATATGGCTATGTATCCACCGGCGAACTCCATTATATTACTCGCCGGGAGAATGCGCGCGCCCTGGTATCCGAAATGGATATAAATGCTTTGCGTGAATATCTAATACATATGAAATGACAGCAAATTGGCACGAAATTGGCACAGTTTTGCCGATGACAAGTAAAAGAGAATGTGCTATAATTGTATCGTCCAAAAGTGGGTCCTTAACCGGATCCACTTTTTTATTTTCGCTGAAAAAGGAGTGTGTACGATGAAATACTGTCCCTATTGCGGCGCTGATCTGATTGAGGACGCCGTTTCTTTTTGTGCAGAGTGCGGTAAGCTTCCAACAGGTAAGACACAGGAAGAAAAGCCAAAAGATACGTCGGAAACCAAAAAGAAAACCCGAAAAAAGAAAAAGAAGCCTGCCAAAGTCCCCGTGAGCAGCAATGATGAACCCGAAACGGTCGTGGATGATGGGTACGACGGATATTACGATGATATCCGCACAATTGATGAAGGTCATGAACGTGAAGGGCTGGACAAGGAGCTTATCAAGAAGATTGCCATCATTATTGGCGTGTTATTCCTGGTCATCGTGGCCTGTGTTGCGTTAATGTACGTTCTTTAGTTGTAAAATCATCCCTCACATCGTGTAATGTAAGTAAAAGAACACGAGGTGATGAAGTATGATTTATATTTCCAAAGGTATTGTTCAGGAGAAATCCACAGAGCGCAATATATATGTCGGCAGAGGCGGTCAGGTGTTCCAGCTCACAAAGGTGGAAGCACAGCTCTGGCTGGCTGGCAAGTTCGGGTTCTACGAAACCAAGAATTCATCTCAGGAGCGTGCCATCGAGCACCTTTACAGAATGGGTCTGGTGGAGTACGAGTCGGAAGACACCCTTGTCGCCCGTTACAGAATTCTTACCAGATGCGTGCTCTGTGCTGCGACAAATTCCAATCTCAGTCCGGTGACAGGTCGCTTTGAGGCGTCTATTCTCAATTGGCTGACCAAAGCCGGTATCAGACTGAGTATGGCAGAGCTTGTTTACCTGCACGAGCGTCAGATTAAAGCAACGGAAGAGCTGCTTTACGTTGACAACCGTCAAAAGCTTGTGGAGACCATCTATACCAAGGAAAATATCTTTGATAATATCCTGGAATGCCAGATGGAACACGCTGCTTGTCGCGATAAGGTTACGGCAGCCGTTATGGTGCTCCTGAAGAACAAAAAAATCGTAATATTGTGAGGTGAAGTCTATGAAGGAACGGTTCAAAGCGTTGCCGGAGGTGCTTCAGTGGCAAATCATTTCAAGGTTTGCCGGTGCTGCCGGCTTTCTTCTCCTCTTCACGGTGATTATGATCTTCTACCGTAATGTGTATCTGTGGCTTCCGAGCTTGGTTTTTATGGCTCTGCTTATTGTAAACGGGGTTTTCCTACTATATAATAGTCTTAACGGTAATTATGTGAGTGTTTCGGGTGTTTGTGAGAACATCGAAGTTACTGGACTCAGAAAGCGTGTAAAGAGCATCACACTGAAGTTGGAAGAAAACTCGCTGAAAATCTCTGTAAGACATAAGATTAAGAAGCTGAAGCTCGGAGATACTGTTATTGTGTATCTGTCCATGAAGGCACCGGTTTATACACAGGATAACGAATACGTAGTATTTAACTACTATGCAATGGAAGTTAGGAATGAGGTGTAATAAGTGGGTTCTAATAAAGAAAAGATCTACGAACTGCTTGGTAAGCTTGAAGCAGTAATCAAAGAAAACGAAACCGAAGATGGCACTTTTCGCTTTGATGAAGTCAAGGCTATGGTAGCATTGGATTTTGCAAGAACCGAGATTGAAAAGTCTCTTGTAAAAGCCGATTGACCTGATTTTTTGCGAAAAGATTGACTATTGGGAAATAATCTGCTATAATAACCGTGTTAGTATCAGAGTTTGGTCGTGTACCGAACACAGTTATCAGAGTTTTCACAGTGTCAGTTAGCACTTATGTGCTGATTGGCACTTTTTTTATTTCCCGGTTTCGCCCCACAACAGTGTGGGTTGAAATATAAATTTTTGTTGCAGGCAAACCCTGCAGAAAGGAGTAACCTATGTTAAAGGTATTCGCAACCCAAGTCGTCATTTCCAGAGGATATGACAACAAACCCGCCATCAGTATCACCAGAGGTAATGACTCTGCCGCATCGGTACGTTTCCGCATCGGCAAGAAGGTCTATGATCCGAAGGCTGAGAACAACGCAAGATGGCTCAACTATTCCGTAAAGGGCTTTGGCCCGATCGTCGATCGTATCGAAAAGATGCAGCTGAAGGAAGGCTCTTTCATCAACATTGAGGGCCGGTTGGACGAGGATGTCTGGGAAGACCAGAACACGCACGAAAAGAAGAGTTGTACAGTTATCATTCTCGATGAGATTGAGTACGCTTCCGGCGGCGGAAAGTCCAATTCCAACGGCAATGCGACGAACGGCACAAGCAATCAGGCACCTGCTCAAGCTCCTGCAGCTAATTCCGGCGACGGCTCTGGTGGTTTCACCGGCTTTGAACCTTTTGGCGGCAATTCGTTCTTTGATGATCAGAATTAAAGGAGCGAACAAATGAATAGAGCGTATTAAGGGCGCACATGAGTTTCTGTAATGAGAACCATGTGCGCTTTTTTGCGTTCTGAAGGAGGTGTCTTATGCGGAATGCGGCTTTCTGTCTCTTGTCTGAGTCAGAAAAGAACACAAAGTTCAGAGCAATACTGAACGAAAAGACCGATCGGAGCCTTACTGCCGAGGAGGTGAGAAGCATTCTTATGTGTGTCTCTCCCCATAAGCAGTGCAGCATCGTTGTTCATAACGACGCTGACAATTTCCGTGAAGTCTTGCAACTGTCAAGCGGATTCCGAGGAAAGACCGTGCTCGGGCAGGTATTTGTAAGTCACGATAATATGCGTGGTGAGCTGTACTGCCCGACACTCCCCGCGGCAATTCTCTTGAAAAACCAGGCGGATGACAGCGATGCACTCTGGTTGCATATTTACATTCCGCCATCTCGATTACGGAAAGGAAATCAAAAACTGTGAAGAAGGATTGGAAACGGCATATTGCCTATGAAGTCTTAGTGATCCTTGTGATGTTGACCTTGCTGATGTATTTATGTCGGCTTTGGCCAATCATTTTCCTCCTCATCATCGGCATTTTCATTACGGCATTACGGCTGCTGTTTCTCTCTCCTAAGCGAGTTGAGGTAGTAGAACCGTTACCATTGCCGGCATTACCGGAGCCTAAGGAGCCGACGGAAAAAGATGTGAGAGACATTGCTTACTCTGTCATACTCAGACGGATTACAGAGCTTGTAACAGCATCCTATCCGGAAGCAAGATGGGTCTGGGAAGCACCGAATGCCCGACAGCTCATTGAACTGGGCGAAGATGTGTTCATTTTACTCAACCGTGCAGGTGGTTATCGCCGTGCACACGTAGTCATCCAAAATCTACAGGTTGTGACAATTGAATGCAACTGTGCTCCTGCAAAACCAAATGAGTCTGAGGAAGATGACACGGACACGAATGAACCTCAGGAAGAAAACTTCGACCTGGTCGCCTTTGAATGGGCTGATGCACACATTATTGAGCTTAACAAGCGTTGCAATGAGGCAATTGGTGAAGGAATGACCGAAATCATTCTGACCGCCGATGAACTTCCCGTTAAGGAAAGCTGGCCTGCCATTTGCAAAGAGCTTGAAAAGAACGGGCTTGATGACGTCAAGTGTATCCCTCAGGGCATCAAAATCAATCTCACGCAGTGAAACTGCAGAAAGGAATTACTCAGTCATGGCTACATACATGAACAACATTTTCAATTTCGGCAGAGATTTGCCGGCACCGTTTAATACGCTGTCCAACAAAAAGGTCAACGTATCATCCAAGTACGGTGATAAAACAACCTCAACCCTCTGCGCCACAATGATCAAGGCGATCCATGCAGTTATAAACTGTATGCAAGCCACAGGAGAAGGCGCGGTTGGAATCATTGACCAAAGAACTGTTGCAGAATACAAGTCCTCCGTAGGTCCGGATGTTTACCATTTGGTTGTCTATGACAGCGATAAGGGCAGCATTATGGCCTCGGTTTATGACAAAGGCACGGAGGTCTTTGAGAATTATACCTTGAACTCTTCCGGAAGAGACGGTGCTGCCGTAATGATGGCACTGTTCCCGGTACTGATGTCAGACGATGAGTTTGAGGAGAACTTCAATACCTACCGTGACCACTATGCCAAAGGCTTTGCGGATTTTGACGGCGCAAGGGATGCAATGGCTATCCTTTGTGATAACGCGTATCGGCGCATCAAAGATGAAACCTGTGCGGCTCACGTTAAAGTGAACGTAGATAAATCGGGGAATTTGTTGCGCGTCTCCCAGGCACAGATGGACTCGGGGCTCTTTGCACCGAAGACCGTCATTGCCGGTGAGTTTGTCATTATGGCACAGACCGGCCGCGTTACCGTAAGTAAGGCCACGACCTTGGTGGAACACGAGGACTTTGTTGGCAAGTATGAATTTGGTAAAAGAAGCTTTAATGCTGTTGAGCAGTCATTGATCCCTACACTTCCGGCTTGGTACATCATTCCGGATGAGGTCGTGGATATCTGTAAGCACGCTCAGCTCACCACCGGGAAACCGATGCAGATGCGTAACTTCTTGTTGCGCGGACCTGCAGGTACCGGTAAAACGATGGGCGCCAAGGCGATTGCTGCAGGACTGAATCTGCCGTATATGAAATATACCTGTTCGGCAGGCACAGAGATTTTCGACTTTGTCGGTATGATCTTTCCGGACTCGGATGCGAGCTCTACGGGAGATGCACAGTTGGATGCAGAAAATGCACTCCTTAAGAGTATGGGCGGAGTTAACTACGCCAATGTCTCGAAACTGATGAATTTGCCTGAGCTTGACGATATGGATTATGACCCTGCAGGTGTTTACAAGGTTCTCACGGGTGTTGAGAAGCCGGATGCAAGCTCTCAGGACTGTATGGCCATTGTGCTTGATAAGGTCACTGAGAAGGTCAGAGCGCTTTCTAAGCGTGATGAAAACGCAAAGAGCAGCGGACAGACTTACACCTATGTGGAAACGGACTTTATCAAGGCCCTGAAGAACGGTTACGTTATCGAAATCCAGGAGCCTTCGACAATCGTTCAACCCGGTGTGTTGGTCGGTCTTAACTCCTTGCTTGAGCAGACCGGTTCTATCACATTGCCGACCGGCGAAATCATCGAGCGTCACCCGGATGCTGTTGTGGTTGTTACGACCAACGTCAGCTACGAGGGATGCCGTGGTATGAACCAGTCGGTTATTGACCGTATGAGTCTGGTGCGAGACGTGGAAATGCCATCCCCTGAGGTAATGGTACAACGTGCAATGTCGGTTACAGGTGCCACCGATGAATTTCAGGTGTTGCAGATGGTCCAGGTTGTTAATGATCTGGCTGAGTATTGCCGAAAGAACAGTATTACAGACGGTTCCTACGGTATGCGAGGTCTTATCGACTGGATTATCAGTGCTGAAATCACAGGTGACGTCTACAATTCGGCTATGTACACCATTATCAGTAAGGCAACGGCAGACGAACTCGACCGTGAAGCACTTATCAGCGCGGTTTTAGAGCCTATTATTCCTCCTAAGAGGCGTAAGGCGACCGCATAAATTTATCAGAGAGGAGGCTAACCCTATTTTATGGCAAGGGTGAATCACAAATTAGTTAAACAGCGTCTGAACGAGAAGCGAAGCAAAATCACGGACAGACAATTCTTCACGTCCCGTCTTTTTGCGGGACATCTTGAAGATTTAGCAGCTGCACAGACGCGCCGGTATCATTATAACCGGCGTGTCCGTGTCAACATCTATTGGAACGCCAAGGATGGATTCTTTGCTGCTACCGATAATATGTCCGTTAAGATCAATGCCGGGCATCCGTTCATTTCCAAAACAAAAGGACGCGAAAACAGATATCAGATAATCCTCGGTGTGTTTGCACACGAGCTTGGACATATCCTGTATACGGATTTTTTGGCTCAGCAGACTCACTCCAATTATTTGAGCACGTATAAATGGTATCCATACCCACCGGTTCTGACAACCTCTGCGGATGCCCGAAGAGAAAAAGCTTTTTGGGAGTACGTAAAGGAAGATGCCAAGAACCTTGAAATGGTGCAATATATATCCGGCTACATTTCCAATATCATCGATGACGGATATGTAGAAAACCGTATACTCGCTAACTTCCCGGGTAAACTTGGCTACGGTCTGGAAGAGCTTCGAGCAATTCACTTCGAAGAGATTCCTACCGTTACGGAGCTTATCGAAAAGGAAGACACGGAAGATAGACACATTTTCGAAAGCATTGCTCAGATTATGCTGTCCTATGCCAAGTTTGGTGAGATTAAATACGGTGAGGAGCCTCTGTCAGAAGAACGAATTCAGGTGGTCTTCAGTCTTATCAACGATATTGATACAGCACTTATGAGCCGATCCGGCAAGGAAAGGCTCGCTGTCATCAATACAATCATTGTGAGATGCTGGGATTATCTTGAGGACTTCTGCGAGGAATGTAAAAAGCGCCAGCAAGAGGCCGAAGCTGCCGGTGGCACCTCAAGCATTGCGCAAACCCTTTCCGAAGTGCTGCAGTCCATTGCAGGTAGTTCAACTGCCGGTACCGGCAACAGCACTCCTGTACCGGAAGGTGCCGGAGAATCGAACACCTCAGCCACAGCAAAAGCGCGAGAGAAAACCCATGAGGATGCTGAAGACGGTGAGGACGGTTCTGGTTCTAATCCTGAAGGCGAAGATGAGAACGCTGCTCCCCAGACTGATTCAGAGGTTGATGAAAATTCATCTGAGTCTGGTGGTGGCGAAGGCACCTCATCAGGTTCTCCTATGGGTGAAGGCGAAGCGATGCCCGGTGGTGGTGCCGGAGGCGGTAAGCAAAAGGTGTCCCGTGTTGAAAAAGGTCGAATACCGTTGCGACAGACATCCGGCGTTTCCAATCCTACCGGTGGAACCATTGAACACGACAATGACTATCAGCGAGAGATGTACGATGGTGCTGCCGCCGATATCGAGCGCTTACTGGAGAAAATGGCGGAAAAGGCTGCCTGTGAGCAGTTAGAGAATGAGCGCATTCGAGAACTCAACGACGTGGCCCAGAATATTTCCTACGGGAATGTTCATGAGGGTATCTCAGTTCGGGTAAATCGAATTGCTTCGGTGGATGAAGAACTGGTTGACCAGTACAATTATATCTCCGGGCCACTCATTACCATATCCCGTCAGCTTCAAAAGAGTCTTCTAAAGCAACTCAAGGAAAATCGGCGCGGTGGCAAACAAACCGGTCTCGTTATGGGACGAAGGCTTGATGCCCACGCTCTTTGCCGAAATGACGGTAAGGTGTTCTATAAGAACAATTTGCCTCAGGAAATCCCCGAACTTGCTGTAGGGCTTCTTTTGGATGAATCCGGTTCTATGTGCTCCTGCGACCGTTGCACCTATGCTCGTGCCGCAGCAATTATTCTGTATGATTTCTGTCAGAGCCTCGACATTCCCGTTACGGTATACGGTCATTCAACCGGGTACCATGGCAGTGGCGAGTCTGTTGACCTCTATTCTTATGCTGAGTTTGACAGCTTCGACCAGGATGATAAATACCGAATGATGGATATCAGTGCACGAGGAAGCAACCGAGACGGTGCAGCTCTGCGATTTGTTGCAGAGAAGCTCTCAAAACGACCGGAAGCAGTAAAGCTGCTCATACTGGTTTCAGACGGTCAACCTGCGGCAGACGGCTATTACGGCACGGCTGCTGAAGAAGATCTGCGAGGTATTAAGCAGGAATATCAAAGAAAAGGTATTCTCTTTATTGCCGCAGCAATCGGTAACGATAAGCAGAATATAGAGCGAATCTACGGTGATTCGTTTCTTGACATTTCTGACTTAACACAACTGCCCACGAAGCTGACCAATGTGGTCAAGCGACATATACGGGTATAACAACATCAGATATAAAAGGTGGGCAGCTGGAAGAATACAGTTGCCCATTCTTTTTATAAGAAAGGACGGTCTATTATGCATTTTAGATCTTTATTAACTGTATATCTTCCGGAAGTTACTCCGGATCCCGAATGGGAACAAGACATAGCAAAAGCTCAGGAGGAAATTCACTCCTTACAACCCGGCAAAATCATCGAAAACGTGATGACGAGAATTCGTTCGGAAATGCTCAATAGCATCGGAACGGCTTTTGGACGTGAGTTGATCCCCGTTATCCGTGAAAAGATGGAGCGATTCAACTGTTGTACCGAAGACAAGAGATATCTTGTGTTTGAGGATCGCACAGAAGAATTCCTTGCCGATTATAACAAGCACGTTACCTGCGTAAGACTTCCCGATGGACGTATCGTTGAGGAAAACTCCCGTCCGCTTTGGGGCAGATTCATCGTAAAGGACGGACTGGTATATCAAAAAGATTTCGGTCCGCTTCATCATCCCAAACGCTCCAAACGAGCAAAGAAGATGAAGGTCCTTCCTGATTATCCGCGCAGGAAAATGTACAAATCGTTTGAAGACTATCTTGAACAGGAATGTTATGCGGTCCGAAACGAGGAAACCGGCAAGTACGGCGAATGGTATAATCCTGACGGCGTATATGACTGGTATAGCATTGGCGGACGTTGGCCGGCGATGTTCCTTGTTAAAACGGATTGCACCGAATATTCTTTCGGCGAAAGAGGTCTTTTCACCGATGACGAGTATCCGGCGCCGGAAGACTATCGATGGGTTGCCTGTGCTCGAAAAAAAGATATCCAGTGGGATGAGATGCGCCGTTGGCGTAATCAAAAAGCTACAGAAAGATTCCATAAGCTTGAAGCAATGTTCCAAGCCGGCGAAACTGAGGAAAAATACTGCAGTATTACCGATAAGGGCGTTTTATCCTATGGTGAGCTCGTTTATCGTCAAGGACAGACCTTAGAGGAGTACCTGCACGAGTATGGTATCCCGGATGAATGGAAGTATCCAATCAGCGTACACGACCTCTTCCACGAGGAAGAATACCGTTCCAAGTCTGAATTCGAAGATTTTGATTTAGTGAATAGGAAATTGATTACCATCGAAGGATGGCGCCGCACCGTTGATGAGTTTATCGATGACGCAGATGATGACGTGGTCTTCGTCGGCATCGATTATCACATTTAAGGGGGTGTCGGTATGGTTTATAACGTTGTTGGACAGGAATTTATCTATGAAGGTGTTACGTACCGTGTCGGTGCTGAAGTCGTCGGCACTGCAGCAAGTGATTATCGAGGCTTAAACGGTTTCATTCTGGAGATAAGAACCGACGATGACAGAGAAACGGAAAATGAAACTCCGGATATCCACTGTTATTTCGATCCGCCTTGTCTTCCGAGTGATATCGAAGACGTCGAGAGACGCTTTTCTGCTCTCTATGGAACCGAAAAGAAGCTGGACGATATTACACTGGATTATGTCATTATGGCTCCCGAAGAGATCCTCGTGCTGAAAAGTCCCCGAAAGACCTTAGAAATCTATATTCTTGAGGAAGACTGGGCGGCAAACGATGATTACGGTCATTCCACCGAAGTGTATGCGGATTATTATGAGGCAAAGGCCAAATTGAACGCAAAGCTTGAGAATGAAATGAAAAACGGGTGCCTGGCAGACTGGATGGATAGCAACGAATATCAGGTTGATACCGATGCTGATTCCTATGAAGGATGGCTCGACGGATGGCATTCTTCCAGTCATTACAGTGTGGCCATTACCAAGATGTCGCTTCTTCTCCCAAACTCAGTTTACGGAACACTCGGCCGCGAATTCATTGATTTGAGTCGCACTGAGGACTTTGTGAACCAGATTGAAGGTTGGGATAGTGTTGGCGCCTTAACGGATGAACAGTACAAAGCACTCATTGCCGACAAAAGCATTCCGGAACGCATTCATAAAGCACTCGGAATGAACGACGGCTATTGGGAAAGCTATTGGGAATCCGTTTCTGAGGTGGCGCATACGGTCGTAAATGAGTATATTGCTCAAAATACGCATACCGAAGCCAAATCCTCCGACAAAAAGCAAGTTGGAGGTGATTAAATGGCTTACAAAAATGAATTATCAAGACCGCTTACCAGCATCGTGTCCTATCCGGAACGCGGTGCCGGTGGCAACAACCGTTACCGTGGTAACTGCTCTCCAAAGTTGATTGAGGATCTAATTGGGTTCTTTAAGCCCCAAGAGATCTGCGACTATATGTGTGGTAGTGGCACCACTAAGGCAGCTGCAGACAAGCTCGGCATCCAGAGCCGGATCTATGACCTTCACAGTGGTTTTGACATTATGAACTGCGATATCCAGGAAAGGCCGGAATTCATTTTCTGGCATCCACCATACTGGGATATCATCAAGTATTCAGATGTGATGTACAAAGCCGCTGACGTGAAGAATAAATACGGCTACGATCCGATGCTACTTGATCTGTCCCGCATCCCAGACTGGGAACGCTTTGTTCAGGCGATGAACTACGCGATGATGAAGCAGTTTTCAGCTTTGGAAAAAGGCGGAAGAATGGCTGTGCTTATGGGCGACATCAAAAAGAAAGGCAAGCTTTATAGTATGATTGCCGAAATCGTCAAGCCCGGTACCATGGAAAACATCATCATTAAGGCGCAACACAATTGCTTTTCGGACAACACCCAATATTCCGGGTCATTTATCCCGATTCTGCATGAGTACGTGCTGATTGTACGCAAGGATTCGCCGATGGCAATCCCTGTGCTTATGTGCAGTCAAAAGACGATGGATATCCGTGATATGCCAGGGGCAACTTGGCGCGATGTCGTTGCTGCTGTTCTCGAAGAATGTGACGGAGCTGTCTCCCTCACGTATCTTTATGAACAGATAGAACCACACAAAAAGGCTCAGGCAAACAAATGGTGGAAAGAAAAAATCCGCCAGACTCTTCAGTGTAATCCTGAACATTTCAATCACGACGGACGTGGGCTATGGAGCCTCCGTGCTGCCGTATAAAGAAAGGAGCGTTTACAAATGAGTAGCGTACAAGATATTATTGAATGCCCGCAATGTAAGGGTATGTATACAACGGATTTTAACTGCCGTACCCAAGAGGAATACCGTCACTGCTGTCGCTGCGGTAGAACTGAAAAGTGGATCATCGTTCGTGATGCTGAGGGTAAACCTGTTTTTGATGAAGACGGTCACGTTAAAATGGAACATAAGGAGAACTTCGGCTTTGGCAGTGCAAAAATTGCCTTTATTAAAGGCTTTTCGCAGCTTTGGTCCTTCTCTGAACCGGTCAATGATGACATAAAAAAAGCCTATCTGGAAGCAACCAAGCACCCCGATGTCGTAGAAGCAGAATGTTATTTGTCTTCTTGGGATGCTGATTTCAACGATATCGTTATGCTTTACGGAGATCCTCCGGAAACATACACGGAATTTATGGATGCCGAAGATGAAGAGGCTTAACCTAAGAGCGAATAGCTCATAGTATCCGTTTATGAGGGTGTCACTTCGGTGACACCCTCAGTCTGTAGACAAAGCAGATTTTCTAAGCAACAGAAAATCTGCTTTTTTCTTTTTGTGAATTGAAATAAAGAAAATTTAATAAAACATCAAATAAATCTCGTGAAAAGTCAGTATATCCCTGTTTTCTATCCAGTATTTTTGCTAACTTTTTAAGATTTAGGCATGCAAAAGTAAGCCCGACCTTCATTTCCATTTTAGCCTTGCCTACCATTTGCGTATATCTGAAGCCGTGATGCTCTTTGGCTGTGCCAAAAAGTCGTTCTATGGTTTCTTTTCTTTTACTATAAAGTTCTTTGTTTCCCTTTGTGTGCCGAATATCTTCGCATATTTCAAGGTAATTTTCCCAGATATGTTGCGTAACTACTTTTACATGGTTTTGGCTTTCTGTACACTGAGATAAATACGGACATTTTTCACAGTCCTGTGGACAACTCTTGTATTCTCGGTATCCCTCTCGGTTTGTTGTTGAGTAATTTAAGATTTTGTTATTCGGACATATATAACAGTCAAAGTATTCATCATATACATAATCATATTTTTTGAAAAAGCCGTCTTTAGTCTGTGGTCGCTTGTATGGAAATAATGGTTCTATTCCATCGTCTATTAAAAGCTTTGCTATTGCCGGTGTTTTGTATCCTGCGTCCGCTATTATTGTTTCTATCTCAGGATTTTTTATCTTGTCATAGAGTCCTTTAAATGTTCTGCTGTCGTGAAGATTTCCCCTGTTTACAGTGTATCCTAATATCCAACCATGTTTGTCACAGGCGGTTTCTATTGAATATGCAAATACCTGTTTATGCTCGCCTTTATGAAACCAACCGCTCTCCGGGTCGCTTGTGCTGCATTTTTCCTCTTTAAAGTTCCCGCCCGATGAAGAACCACTGTTATTGTTATTGTCATCGTCGTCATACTTCTTATCTTTAAGAGGCTTTTTACCATGATTGGCTCGGTCAAAATTAATTTCTTTCTCTAATTGTTCTTCATAAAACATTGCTTCCTGCTTTACAATTTCAGTTGTAACCTTTTTGTTGTTGGCACACGCTTTTACATGTGTTGCATCTACAAATACTTCTTTGGGTTTTACCAACCCGTGCTTTATACATTCTTCAAGTATTCGGCTGAATATCTGTTCAAATATATCTGTATCTTTAAATCTGCGTACATAGTTTTTTCCGAAAGTTGAGAAATGTGGCACTTTATCTGTTAAATCCAATCCTAAGAACCAACGGTATGCGACATTTACTTCTATTTCCTTTATGGTTTGCCTCATACTTTTTATTCCGTACAAATATTGTATAATCGGTATTTTTATGAGTGTAACCGGGTTTATGCTCGGTCTGCCGTTGTCTAAGCTGTATTTATCCTCAACCAATTCATAGATAAAGCTCCAATCTATTGCTCTTTCTATTTTCCTTAATAAATGGTCTTTCGGTACTAAATCCTCTATACAAAACATTTGTATTTGATTTCGTTTTTCTTCACTTTTATTCAGCATTTCCGGCACCTCTTTTATATCTTAATTATACCATACTTTACCTCTTTTTTCATTTTTTTTGCAAAAAACAAAGCCCCTTTCGGGACTTTGTCTACAGTCTGAGGGTGTCACTTCGGTGACACCCTTTTTTCATGGATTTTCAAAAAACTATTGACAATGCACTCAATTGGGTGTAATATAAATACATTCAACTGAATGTAAGGAGAAAAGAACATGGATTTTGATTATAGTGGATTTCAAATTGCACACTTTAAGCCCTGTGATATTTTAAGAGAAAGAAGAGTTATCTTGGGCTTGACGCAAAAGCAAGTTGCAGATAGAGCCAAGGTGGTTTTACAGCAATATCAAAAATTTGAAAGCGGAGAACGCAGAATAATGTCCAGTTCTTTTGAACTCGCTTGTCGTATAATCGAGGCTTTGGAAATGGATATTACGAAATTCTATCATGGAGATTATACTTTTGGAGAAGAAGTTTTCGATTCTCCTGAAGGACTTCGATATAAGAAAACCGGCAAACTGACATCTGAAGATGTCGAGTAATTTTCTCTGTTTTTTTATTTGTGAATAATAGGTATCAATTAGGACACACTAAATTTTAGAAAAACTATTTACATTCGTGCTTTAATAATGTATAATGTAAAGCAAGAATGTAAATGCTTTTGGAGGTGTGTTCTCATGGATAGCATTTGGAATGAAATTCAAAGGATCGCAAATGAAAATAATGGCTTAATAAAAACAAGCGCTGTAGAAGCTGCAGGAATCAGCAGACCAATGCTTCGCAAATATATGGAAAGCGGCAAGCTTGCTCAAATCCGTAAAGGTCTTTATGTGCTTGCGGATGATCTTGCCGATGAATTTGCGATGATTCAAATACAGTATGACAAGGTTGTCTTTTCTTATGGCACAGCATTATACTTATGGGGACTGTCAGATCGAACACCCCACACCTTCGACGTCACCGTGCCACAGGGAAAAAACATCAGCCGATTAAAGAGAGATAATCCCAATCTCCGCTGTCACTATGTTCAGCCGGAGATCTATGAATTGGGAATTACAGAAACAACCTCTCCTCAAGGCGCAACAGTGCGCTTGTATGATAGAGAGCGTTGTATTTGCGATTTGATTCGGGATAAGAATCAGATTGACTTGCAACTATACTCTCAGGCAATTAAAGATTATTTCAAATCAAAACCAAACAACCGAAAGCTTTTGAAGTACGGAAAGGTTTTCGGGATCGAAGATAAAATCAGAACCTATATGGAGGTATTGTGATGAAAACACCGGAGCAATTAAAAGGAACTATACGCAGTATGGCAGCGAAGAAAAACCTTCGTGCTCAAGAAATTCTGCAAATGTTTCTCTTTGAGCGTGTATTGGAACGTTTGGCAAACTCTGCTTATAAGAATAATTTCATTCTCAAGGGCGGTCTGCTGATCTCTTCCATGATTGGAATTGGTGAGCGTACAACGATGGATATGGATACTACCGTGCGCGGTATTCAGATGGAAGAAGATGAAATCGTTAAGGCCATCCAAGAGATTTTGGCTGTAGATGTAAACGACGGTATCGTATTTGAATATCAAAGCATCGAGCCGATCCGCGAGGATGATGCATACAATAACTTCCGCGTCCACCTTCGTGCAAAATACGGCAAAATCGATAGCCCGATGAAAATAGACGTTACCACCGGTGACGTTATTACTCCGGCGGCGATTCAGTATGACTTCCCGATGCTGTTTGATGAAAAGTCGGTTCCCGTTATGGCATATACCCTGGAAACTATCCTTGCCGAGAAATACGAGACGATTATTCGCCGTAATATCGGTACCACAAGAGCCAGAGATTATTACGATCTGCACACCCTTTACCGTAGCCGTCAAAATGAAGTTCGCCCTGATGTTTTGAAAGCTGCTGTTTTACATACGGCACAAAAGCGTGACTCGGTTCAGGATATGAACGACTGGAAAGATATCCTGAAGGACATTCGTGAAGAACCTCAAATGGTCCTGCTGTGGAATAACTACGTTGCAGAAAACAAATATATCGGCGAGTTGGACTTCCATATCGTTCTCGATACGGTAGAAGAAGTTGCAAAATTGCTTAATATCTGATCAACCACTGCTAATTTAACAAGGAGAAGATTTGCAATTGGAGATATCTATTTGCTGACGACTGAATATAGCGGCATCTTCGTAATGTTATTAGTATAGATGATGTGTCTGTGTAGTCTTATAGTCAGCCATATGCGAGTGATTTTGGTTTGATATGGCTGATTATATCGCATTCACAGTATGAATGAATCAAGTAAATTAGAAGTCTGTATGGGAGTTGGTTTGTATGAATAAGAAGATATGGTTATCAATCATTTTGTTTTGTTTAGGGTTTATAGCGGCATATTTGCTAATGTGTTTTTTGCCCCAATTTAGAATCAAACTTGCTGCTGAACCTATGGAATATTTTATTGAAAGTATAAGACATAATGCCTTTGTTAAAGTAATTGTTTCTTTCGTAGTAGGTGCGGTACTTGCGATAATTCCTCAAACGATAAAAAAGAAATAAACAAACTCCAGTCTGTAAGGTTCTAATATAAGTTAACACAAGGACGTTGCCTCGTGCAGCGTCCTTTCTCTATATCATAAATAAGGAGGTATGCTATGGGTTGGTTAATCTTCGCCGGTGGTGTCGTTGTAGGCGGTGCTATCGGCTTTTTCATTGCCTGTGTTATTATGATCAATAACACGAGAGTGGCGAACAGAGAGCCAAAGAAACGCTGATTTGAAGGCATTAAGCTCCTTTCTTTTGCGAAAAGATTGACTATTGGGAAACAATCTGCTATAATAATTGTGTTAGTATCAGAGTTTGGTCGTGTACCGAACACAGTTATCAGAGTTTTCACAGTGTCATTTACCTATTTGGGTGAATGGCACTTTTTTTGTTTCCGGACCAATTCTATATAATTGGGCACAAACCAGCAGTCTTTCGAGGTTGCTGGTTTTTGTTATATATCAGGGCGGGTAATTCCGTCACAAAAGAAAGGAGCATGTACTATGCTAAAACAATGTCAGGACAGCTATCACAACACGTTTGGCACCTATGAGGATATGCTGGACTACCACGAAGAACAGGCTAAGCAAAGTCTGTGGCACAGATGTCAGGTTAACACCCTGCAGGTTGAGCCGCTTGACAAGTCTTCGCCGCTTTATGGAAGTCTCAGTGATTTTGCCTCCGGTGTCACACAAGAGGCCGTAGACGATACGGCTGAAAACCTCGGGCTTGCCATTCGAGTAAACGGAGATTTATATCCCGTTCGAGAGACGGCCTACAAGAGCCTTTTAGACAGGGCTAAAATTGGAGGAACCGCATTGCCTAAGCTTGGCCGCGATGTTCTTGCCAACGTTCTGAATGCCTGCCTTCAATTATTCCCGGCTGAAGCACTCCTGTTGATCAGAGATGAGAAGATTTCTGCTGTACACTCCGGTGACAGTGTGGATTATTCCATTCTTCCGATTAACGAGCTGCTTACCACACTGAAAGCTAAGCTTGATGACAGATTTCCCGGCAGTGAATTTGAAGCCGGCTACTGTGATCATTCCTTAGTCAGTGCATCCTGGAGAATGCCGAAACAGCGTGAAGAATTGCTTGGTGCTTACGTCAAGACACTAACTGCATCGGGCAAAGGAGCGTATGCCTCCAAACTGACTCCGGGTATCCGATTTATGACCTCGGACACCGGCGTCGCATCCGCGAAAGTCTCTGCACTTCTTGTCGGCGGACAGCATCCGATTCATATCGGGAAATGCGTTGCCGTTGATCATAGACATCAGTCCAAGATTTCGGACTTTACCGATGTCCTTGATCAGCTCTTCGCCCAGTTTGGAGATATGATTGCCAAACTGGAAGCATTACTGGAAATCAACCTTGACTATCCGGTCAATGCGATGACAAGAGTCTGCAAGAAACTGAGTTTGCCGAAAAAGGCCGCAGTCGAAGCAATCTCGATGTTTGAGATGGCATACGGCGACGGACCGGCAACGGCACACGACGTTTTTCTTGCGCTGCAGGAAATTCCGTTTATCCTCAAAACCCAGTGTACACCTGAAAGCAAAATGCTGGAGGTTGAGGAAAACATGGCAAGGGCCCTTACTCTTAAATGGTCAGACTTCGACCTTGCAAAGGCGGTGAGCTACTGATGGCAGCACCGATTATCCTTTGCGATACCGCAGGCATGACAAATGAAGAATGGCTGGAAGCTCGTATGCACGGACCACACGGTAAAATCCCGTATACAGTCGGCGGCAGTGATGTTGCGGCAATATTCGGTGTTTCTCCCTGGACCACGCCTCTTGAGCTCTGGAACATTAAAAAAGGGCGTATGAAGCCACCTAAGAAGGCAAATGCAAATCAGCTGGAGATGGGACATCTTCTGGAACCGATTGCGGCTCATTGGTACGCCAAAAAGACCGGCAATATCGTAACGGTAGATACAAACCTGTATCAGCACGCAGACCACCCCTATGCTTTGGCAAACTTTGACCGCCGTTTTACACGTGCGAGTGATGGAGAGCCGGGCATCTTGGAATGCAAGAGTTGCACCTTCCACAAATCTGACGAATGGGCCGACGGTGCCATTCCTCTGTACTATGAGCTGCAGCTTAGATTTTATCTGGCTGTTGCTGACGTTGAAATCGGTGCTTTCTCTGCCATCTGGGGCAACAACCCGGATAACGATTTGGCTATGCCGGATATCGTAAGAGACAGAGCAAAGGAAGATATGATCTTTGAGCGATTGGATGAATGGATCTGGAGCTTGGAGCACGACAAACCGCCTACAATGGCAGGTGTTGCGCCCAAACTGGCTTTGGAATCCCTTGCCCGTATTATGGGCCCCAGTACCAAAGGCCTTCCCAGTATCGAATTCTCGCCAAAATACGAGCCTTCTCTGCGCAGGATTGCATTGCTTCAGGGCAAAATTGCAGACTGTAACGCAGAAATCAAAACCTATGAAAAGGAGATCGAGGCACACAGCGTGCGAATTGCCGAAGTAATGAAGAACCACGAGCACGGCGTTTTAGAGACGACCAGTGACAAGCTTCTCATCGACTTCGTAACACGAACAAGTAAACGTCCGGATTCGAAAGTGCTTAAGGAAAGATATCCTACCATCTACGAGGATGTTCTGAGCACTTCTCACAGCCGGAAGGTCAAGGTATCGGTTCAACCGATATAGAAAGGAGCAGAAATGGAAAACATTTATCACGATTATTGGGAGCAAGAATTGATGTATCAGTTCTTAGCGGAGGACAAATGCAGGAAGAAAGCATATGTATGCTCACCGTTCAGCGCAGAAGATAAAGAAGGAATGCTTCAAAATATGCGCACAGCGAGAGCGTATATGTTTTATGCGATGAAGAAGTTGAATATGTGTGTAAGAGCGCCACACGCGTATCTGCCGATGCTTCTGTGTGACAACATGCCGAATGAGCGAGCAATCGCATTGAAATTTGGCATTGAGTTGCTTGAAAGAAGCGACGTGCTGCTTGTATGCGGCAACCGTATCAGCAATGGGATGAAGAGCGAAATTGCAAATGCTGCGATGCTCAGAATGCCTATCATCGTATTTGACGATATGCTTTATCTGGAAGTGCAGAAGCTCGTTACCCAGAAGAACGGCGATAAGAAAACCGTGAAGCTGGAGAGCAACCACATTCCGATGTCTTTATCCAACCCAATATCATACATGGAACAGGCGGCGATGTTCAAATGATGCGCCAATGCCGATTCAAAACAAACTCTTGGAACACAGTTTAACTGTTGTATTCAGGAGTTTTTTTGTTTCCAAATCTTTCAAAGAAAGGAGCAAAAAAATTGTTATGTCAGTTTGAAAGACTAATCTATCCTCAGAGCGTCTCAACGATTGATGCCGGTAGTTTTATGATTGCCGTGTATCGACCGTGTGAGAAGATAAAAGACTCTGCAGGAGACCTTGTGACGCAGGTTAAAGCGGTTGGCTACGGTCTTCCGATTGCTGACAAACAGCGTTACGAATTACAGGGACACTGGTCCAAAAATCCGAAGCACGGAGTTCAGTTTGAGGTTGAAACCTACGATGAGGTAATCACACCGACGCGAGAAGGTATCATTGCCTACCTGTCCTCAGGTCAAATCAAGGGTATCGGTCCTAAAATGGCTGAAAAGATCTTCGATGCTTTTGGCCTTGCAGCACTTGAGGTTCTGGATAAGGAACCGGAACGATTGCTGACTATTTCCGGAATCAGCTCTAATAAGCTGAAGAAAATCTGTGACTCCTATATGGCAAACCGAGGGGCACGTGATGTGGTGGCTTTTCTGTCGCCGCACGGCGTCACACCCAACAGGGCTGTAAAGCTGTATAAGGAGTACGGTGAGAAAACGATGGAGATCGTCAAGAACCATCCGTATCAGTTGTGCGAGATTGCCGGCATTGGTTTCAGAACCGCCGATAAAATCGCAATGAGTATGGGATTTGACCAGCTCTCGACTGAACGCGTGGACGAAGGGATCCTCTACACGCTTACCGATGCAGAAGGCAAAGGAAATCTTTGCATGGAAAAGCACGCATTCGTAAAGGCTTGCCTAAAAATACTGGATACGCCGCAGCTCACTGAGGATATGGTGGCAAATCGAGCCGCCAGACTCATTTATAGCGGAAAACTTGTTTCTTACCAAGGGAATGTTTATCGCAGTAAAACAGCCTATGCCGAAAGCAACCTGGCTGAACTGCTATCCCGGCAGATGCGCAGTGCCAGGAGCCATTCATATGGTGATTTGGAAGCTGATTTGGATGCCGAAGAGCTTCGCTTGAAGCTCAAACTGGCACCTGAACAGCGTGAGGCTGTGAAGATGGCGTTGACACAGGGCTTATCAGTCATTACCGGAGGCCCCGGAACCGGAAAGAGCATGATTCTTCGTGCTATTCTTGATATCTATCGTCGTTATAATCCACGCAAAGAGATTTGCTTGTGTGCTCCCACCGGGCGTGCTGCTCGAAGAATGGAGCAATCAACAGGTCTTGAAGCCGCAACGATACACAAAGCGTTGGGCCTTATGGCCGGTGAGGACGGAGATTACGGAGAGCCAATGGCACTGGATGCCGATATCATTCTTGTGGATGAGGTGTCAATGATGGATATCCATCTTGCCGGAAGACTTCTCGAAGCGGTAAAGGCAAATGCACAAATTGTTCTGATTGGAGATTCGGACCAGCTACCATCCGTCGGACCCGGTGCTGTGCTCAGCGAGATGATCGCCAGCGCACGTATCCCGGTTGTCAGACTGGACAGAGTGTTCCGCCAAACCGATGGCAGCCGCATTGCAGTGAATGCAAAGCTGATCAGACACGGCAATCTGAGTCTGGAGTACGGAAGCGATTTTCACTTCGTAGACTCTGCCAGTATGTCAGACTCAGCCAATCGCATCGCGGCGTTGTATATGCAAGAGGTTGCAAGGTTCGGCGTGGACAACGTGGCACTGTTAAGTCCCTACCGTCAGAAAACAGAAACCGGTGTAAACGCACTCAACGAAATGCTTCGGGAGATGGTCAATCCCCCTGAGGCAGGCAAACAGGAGGTTTCCTGTGGAAAGAGGAAGTTTAGAACCGGTGACAAAGTCATGCAAATCAAAAACTTTGAAGACGTCAACAACGGAGATATTGGGTATATCCGCAGTATTTTCAAGTTTGGAGACGAGGCAACGATCGTTATCGACTTCGGTGACGGTCGTACCAAGGAGTATGATTCCAGCGAACTCGATATGATTGACCTGGGCTATGCATCGACCATCCACAAATCGCAGGGCTCGGAATACAAGTCTGTGATTATCAATCTGCAATGCGCTCATCACATTATGCTGACGAGACCTCTTGTGTACACGGCTATCACCCGTGGCAAGGAAAAGGTCATTATCGTCGGCGAACGCAGAGCATTATGTATTGCAATAAAGAAAACAGATACCGAAAAAAGAGGAACCTGCTTGGCCCATCGCCTGCAGGAACTCGTATAACCGAAAGGAGTTCAATTATGGGTAATAACAGAATCTATTTGGCAGACTGGAACTATGATGGAGACCGCGTCAGACTGGTATACAGCGATGAAGAGGTCGTATTTGTGACCAAGGTCGATTTTGACCGTGCGTTCGGTGCAATCATTAACGCTGAAAAGCACGAAGTGATTCGTGACTTTGCCATTAAAGACGGAGAGGAGTAATCATCATGGCAACTATCTTAGATAATTACAGAAATCTGCAAAACAATTACCGTTCCCAAATTGCATCCGGAAGCTTGCCCCTTGAGGACAACCTAAAGATGCAGGAAGTGAATTACCGCATTTGTGTGTTGGAAACCTTTGAGTCTCTCAGCAAGTCGGCGCCGATTACGACCGATCCCAAGGTGATGGGATTCCATTACCAGTTGGTTGACAGCTATGTGAAATTTGTGCTGACTGAGAGAAAATTCGGTATGCGAACCGATGCGGAGGGATTGAAGAAGCGAGAAACTGCCGCACAGTCCTTTGAAAAGGTTGTGCAGGACGGCAGAAAGCGTTTTTCCAGCTTCAAACCCACTTCCCAAGACCAGTATAAGTCTACCATCGGGAACTATATCCTGACACTGCTTCCGGTGTGGATGCAGTATCGCAACACATACATTAACGTATAAGGAGGGCTTTGAAATGAGTCAAAATAACTCGAATGATAAAGCTGCTGTGATGGCGCTTATCGAAAACATTAACAAGGTGGACGGCTTCGATCCGGCACCGTTTGCAGTGGATTTCACCGATTTGAACAGCCAGGAGACGCGCAAGCGCCTCCCGGTAATGATTCAGATTGCGTGGTTCCGCATGAAATATCCGGAAGGAAAAATCGCTGTGCAGGCAACACCGTCAAAAGACTGCTTTGTGGCTACCGCAAGGATTTATCCGAGCTATAAGGACCCTGTGGACTGTTATCTCGCTGAGGCAACGGCCTCCCGTGGTGTTTGCGAGGATAAGCCTTCTGTGTCTCCGCGCGAGTGGGCGCAGACTGCGGCAGTGGGCATCGCTCTCCGTAATGCCGGCTTCGGTCTTCAGTTTGCTATGGCAGGCGAAGATTTTGAGCAGGTTGCACCGGATGAACTGGGTATGACGGGAACGTCTCCAACTGAGTCTGGTACGGTTGTGACAAGCACAGCGGCAGCAACTACCGAAGAAGAATACACCGTAATGGAAGAACCGAAGAAAGAACTTACCTATGAAGAGCGTCTCAACAACGCTATGATGGTGCCTTGCCCGATTACAAAGTATAACGGCAAAACGCTCGGCGAGGTTCTGAGAGAAGATCCTAAGGCACTCAAATGGGTTGCCGAGAAATTTACCGGGTCTGAAGAGACCAAGGCTGCAGCTCAGCTGATATGTGAATATGCCTTACAGCAAGCCAGCGCGTGAGTAATCACCATATATTTGGGGATGACGCCTAAGTCATCCCCGGAAAGGAGGCTGTATGGAGATATTTCACATGTGGGATATAATTCCACTACTCGGCATAGAGATGCCACCATCGGGCAGAAACTCATACAATGTGCAATGCCCGTGCTGCGATGATAGTCCTCGCAAGAAACATCTCAACATCAATCTCAAGAAAGATGTTTACAGATGCCCGCGATGTGGAATATCCGGGGGTATATTTGATTTGTACACCCTCTATACCGGCGTATCGCGAGATAAGGCACGAAAGACCATTATCGAACGGCTCGGTGTTCCTGAGGATATGAAGCCACGCAAAAGAACTGTGGTTCAGCCTGAGGTAAAATCCGAGTGTCCGCTTACGGACATCGATTCGCGGCACGCTACTTACAGCGCATTGCTCTCTAAGCTGTCCCTTGCTGCAGATCACAGAGAAAACCTGCTGAACCGTGGACTTACCGATGCGGATATTGAACGACTGGGTTATAAGACAACGCCCGTGTTCGGTATGAGCGCCATAGCGAAGCAACTTCGCTCGGAAGGACATTATCTTGCAGGCGTACCGGGGTTCTATCGGGATACAAGCGGCTCATGGTGTTTTATCCACGAGAAACGCGGTATCCTGATACCGGTTCGTGATCACCTTGGCAGAATACAGGGCCTACAGGTCCGACGCGACAATGTTACGAGAAGAAAGTTTCGCTGGATATCCAGTGCAGACCAGGAAGACGGTTGCCGTGCTGAAGGATGGACGCATCTTGTTGGTTCTGTCAGACCGACTTTGATTTTGACGGAGGGACCAATGAAGGCGGACGTCATTCATGCGTTGACCGGAATGACGATTTTGGCTGTTCCCGGTGTAAACACGCTTACTCAGTTGGAACTCACTTTGACAGAACTTCGTCGTGAAGGCTTGGTAGAGATCAAAACTGCCTTTGATATGGATTTTGCAATTAACCATCACGTGCAGAACGGATATAACAGTCTGCTCGCATTACTTGGTGATATGGGTTTCCGGTATGGGACCTATTTGTGGGATCCAAATTACAAAGGTCTGGACGATTATATCTGGGAGTATTGCTTCCAGAGAAAACGGTCACAGTAAAGGAATTGGGCGGGGCAAAATTTGCTTCGCCCTTTTTCTGTGTGCTTTTTTTCGAATTATGAGTATTCTTGTTGTAAATACGCATAACGAATCGTGTAATAAAGTTGTACAAATAAAAAACCTGGAGGTGATTCAAATGTTAATCGCAATTGACCACGGCAATTTTGCCATCAAAACCGTAAATCATTCCTTCGTTGCCGGACTTGCCGAGCATACGGTAAAGCCGCCCTTGACCGATGAGGTCTTGGAGTACGGCAATAAATTCTGGACGCTCAGCGGTAAACGTCTGAACTATATGAAGGACAAAACCAACGATGAGAGATACTTCATTCTTACCCTCATCGCAATCGCAAAGGAACTGGAATCCGCGGGCAGGAACACACCTTTTGAGCAGATTCAATTGGCGGTGGGACTTCCGCCCGAGCACTATGGTGTGCTCAAAAATAAGTTTGCCAACTACTTTCAAAAAGGCGGCCCCATCAATTTTATCTACAAAGAGAAGCCGTATAGTATTATAATTGATAAGGTTATGGTCTTTCCGCAGGCATATGCTGCGGTGGTGCCGCAAAGTAGCCTGATCGTAAATACCCCGCGTATTTTCATCGTGGATATCGGCGGATACACCACCGACGTTCTGCTTCTTAAGAACGGTAAGCTGGACTTCCAATTCTGCAGAAGTTTGGAATCCGGTGTTATTACCATGAATAATGAAATCATACGCAAGGTTAATTCCTACCACGATATGTTGCTTGAGGACGAGCATATCAGCGACGTGCTCTGTGGTAAGGAAATGTTCTTGCCGCAAGATGTCGTAGAAACGATCAAGGGAGCAACCAAGCAGCACGCAAGCAATATTTTGAACCAGCTTCGTGAGTTGCAGGTTGACCTGAGATCCAACCCGGCAATCTTTGTCGGCGGTGGTAGCATTTTGCTCCGTCCGTTCCTTGAGAATTCTCCTATGGTTATGAGAGGCAGTTTCGTGGACTCCCCGAATGCCAATGCCTTAGGATACGAAATGCTCGGCAGAACGCAGATGCTCCGCCCTAATGCATAAGGGTGGAGGGATGCAAGGTGAAGAAAAACGGCAAATATAGATTTTCACTGCAGTTCGGCTCGGAATCCGATGAAGAATACAGAGCCGGCGAATTTTTAGAATACCTGGGCAATAAGAAAAGTGCAGTCATTGTTGCAGCGTTAAATGAGTATCTGGTTTCTCACCCTGAACTTCAGTCCCCATATTGTAAAATAGAGGTCAAGGTCGGCTCCAACCTCTCGCAAGAGAAAATGGAGCAAATCATAAGGGCTATAGTTGATGAGAAGATGGCTTCGTTACAGTTATCAGGTACTTCCGACTTGCGAACTGCGCCGGTTCCAGAAGCACTCGAACAAGATGTTGCAACAATGCTGGATAACCTCGATTTGTTTGGGTGAATTACAGATGAGTCTGCTATCACTAATAGTGGACTCATTTGCTTTTCTTATTGAACTTTTTGATTTTTTTGACGCTTACTTGCACTATTTGTGATTGTACTGTACTTATGCTTTCTTCCAATCTCCCTATAGTTTCAGTAAGATATTTATATAAGGAGAAGGTGTAACAGTGGACTACAAAACATTAGGTGAAAATGTACGCAAATACCGTTTACTGCTCGGTCTACGTCAAGAAGAGCTTGCTGAAAAATGTCATTGCAGCAATAGCCATATCGCACATATAGAAAACGGAGTCGGAAAACCGAGTCTGGAAATGATTATTATCATTTCAAACAGCCTGGATGTAACGGTAGATCAGCTATTAAGCAAGTATTATAATCATCCGGAAATTGTTTACCTCCGGGAGATTGCACAGCGCATTGAAAAATATGACGTTGAGCAAAGAATTCTTGTGTGTGAAAGCTTTGGAAACTATCTTGATACAATGGAGCGATTCGCAGATAAAGATTAGTGGGAGTAGCGTATGAAACGGAGAACAAACTAACAACAGGACAAACGCAAGGAAAATCAAAAAGTTACATACCGGCATTCATCCGCCGGTTTTATATGCACGCCAGTATAAGCGGCCTTACCATATTCATTTATGGTTGGGTCGCTTTTTGTTTGTATTGCAGGAAGGAGGTGATTCCAATGTTCTGATTGCTGTGGACCTTACTGTACGAACACAGAAAATAATTTCACGGCATGCCACTGTGGCATGTTGTAAATATAGTTTTGCTCGGTGGTATGCCCCAAAGGAGGCATATGTTTGGACTACCGACAAAACGCTGATCGGGACAAGCTCCGCGCTGAGTTTACGGCGTGGCTCGACACGTTGATACGACGCGCAAAGCTTGATTATCTGCGGAAAATGGAAATCCCCGTGGATATTGTTTCACTGGAAGAACTCGGTGAGGAGTTTCTTCCTATTACAGAGGACGTGTGGATGCGACAGCTTTTACTGCAGGAGGATGATTTCAATTTTGAGGAAGAACGTCTGGCCAATGCCTATGCGCAGCTTCCTCTTTTGAGAAAACAGATCCTAAAACTGCTTTTCGTGGACAATCTTAAGGTAAAAGAAGTGGCAAAGAAGCTCAACTGTCCCTCTACCTATGTATCTGACCAAAAGCGAAGGGCTCTCGCAGCTCTGCGAAAGAAGTTATCGGAAGGTGGTGATGAGAATGGATAAGGATACGTTCCGAATCACCCTTCAGGGTGCAGTCGCAGGTAATCATGATGATTTCTTGCGAATTATTACACTGTATGAGCCTTTGATCAACAACCACTGTTACATAAACGGTAAGTTTGACGAGGATCTACACCAGTATATTTTGATGCACATAGCATTGAAAATAAGTAAATTCATCATTTAAGAATAATGCTCCGGATTCGTCCGGAGCATTATTCTTGAAAATTTTTTCGTGATTTGCCATATTTCCAAATTTCCTTACGTGTTTCTCTATGAAAGCATCCTTATGACTTTTAGTGGACCTTGAAAACTGAATAGTTTTTGCCTCCACGGTCCCGGAATAAGAAGCGGCTATCCAACTGTCCGGCAAACAGTTCCATGAGCACTGATATGCGGGTGGCACCTGCATAACGCGATGATCTATCCGGGGATAATGAGACTTCCGTAATTCGCGGTCCGGCCACAATGAAGGCGGGAAGGTGAAATTCCTATGGACCTGTTCGCTACAGGCGGAGTGCAAAAGCATAACTACTAAAAATTTGAATAGAAGGAGGAGCTGGATAATGGGATATCAACGGCAGGACGTCGAGAAGACAAAGCAATATGCAAAAAAGTTTGTGCGATATAAAGAAGGCGCCGAAAAGTATAGCCTTGGGCTAACTAAATTTCAAGCATTGGCAAAAGAGGCCAAAGCGGTATATAAAATTGATGGAATAGCATTAGTAAACTGTGAAATATTTGAAAGGTTTTTGGAGTCATTCCGGGAAATCTGAAAGGTCGAAACTATGAAGTATGGAATAATATGGGGACGAAAAGCACACGAGGTATTGACTTTCTGTCTTACAATAAGTATAATAAATAATGCGTTTGGAGGTAGCATATGACACGAATGGGACGACCACGGAAAGAAACTGCAAAAAGAGCATCCATTACAATCCGTATGCCGGATGCAACCCATAAGCTGTTAAATGAGTATGCCACCAAGCACAATTTGTCAATGACAGAAGTTGCCTTGCGAAGTTTGGAAGAGTATTTGTCCAAAAAGAAGTAAGTGCTGTGATCCCTTTTTCAATATTATTGAAGGAGGTAATCAGTATGGCAAAGGCACGAAAAGACGAGCGCGGTAGAGCACTGAGAAAAGGAGAGGTACAAAGGGCGTCAGACAAACGATATATGTATACGTATACCGACCCTTTGGGAAGGCGGAAGTTTATATATGCGAATGATCTGACCACGCTTAGAGAAAAAGAAAAGCAATTGATGAAGGATCAATTGGATGGCCTGGATATCTATGTTGCCGGTAAAGCTACTGTCAACGATACGTTCGATCGGTATATGTCAACGAAATGCAAGTTGAGAGAAACGACCCGAAGCAACTATCTTTACATCTATGATCGCTTCATCAGAGACACATTTGGCAGAAAGAAAATCGCTGAGGTTAAGTATTCTGATGTTCTTCAATTTTATCTGCATCTGCTCAACGTGGATGATTTATCGTTGGGAACGTTAGATTCGGTACACACCTTGCTGCACCCCACATTCCAACTGGCAGTTCGTGATGAGATTATCAGAAAGAATCCGTCAGACGGTGTGATGAAGGAAGTTAGCAAGGAATCCGACAAAGCAAGAGGAATGCGCCATGCACTCACTTTGGCGGAGCAACGATCCTTTATGGACTATATTGCAAACCATCCGGTGTACTATCATTGGTGGCCGCTGTTTGCAGTATTGTTGGGTACCGGCGGCCGAATTGGAGAGGTTTTGGGGCTGACGTGGAACGACCTTGATTTTGACAATCGAAAGATCAGTATCAATCATAGCGTTGTATACTATCCGATAGGGAACTCCAGAAAGTCTACTCTGCAAATTTCAAAACCGAAAACCGAAGCAGGCATTCGCACAATTCCGATGCTTGATGTTGTGTATGATGCATTTCAAATGGTACAAGAAGAACAAGACGAGAACGGAACTTGTGATCCAGAGCTTGACGGTATGAAGGGATTTATATTTATCAACCGTTATGGCTCGTTGCAAACACCGCAGTCTGTTAACCGAACCATCAAACGCATTATCTGCAGCCATAACTCGGATGAGGTTGTAAAAGCTAAGCGCGAAAGACGCGAACCGGTAATTCTTCCGGATTTCTCCTGCCATCATCTAAGGCACACTTTTTGTACCAGGCTCTGTGAGCACGAAACAAATTTGAAAGTGATCCAGGATATTATGGGCCATCGCAACATTGAAACAACCATGGATATCTATGCGGAAGCAACGGATCAAAAGAAGCAGGAATCATTTAACAACTTATCAAGGTTGGACATCTTTTGAGAAGGGCTCTCGGGTTGGTTCCTGACAACAAAAGAACTGCTATGACATCAGTTTGACAACAAATTTGCTTTTTCCCTGATGTAATATGAATGAGTATGAATTATGGGAAATCAAGCAAAATGAAGGGTTTGAACGAATATGAAGAGATATGAATTGTTGGGGAAACTCCTCCCGACAATGAAACCTCTATCGGACTAAAAACCTACGAAAATTGAGTTTTGACAGCGTTTGCGGCGTTTTGTTAATCCAAAAAAATGTCGTAAAACGGGGGTTACGACAGATTTACGACAAATGACTTTTTGAGCATTGCTCGTCTTTTACGACAAATGCGTGTCGTAAATCACGAGAATCGTAAATTGTTAATCCAGCGGCTTCATTGTAACGGCTACATTGTAAATTGAACAAAAAAGCCTTGTAAACTCGGCATTTAATGATGTTTACGACAGAACCTCGGACTGTTTAGTTCGGGGTTCTGTTTTTGTATATTTGAAGCTGGCAACGATTATGGATATACTGTAATCGAATGGAGGGACTACAAATGAAGAAGTATTATATCAATCTACTGTGAAGGAACGGAATATATAAAAATCAATCAGTAATCCGCTGATTGCAGACAGAACAAGAAACAGCAACATAAGGATAAACCGAATACTGTTTTTTTTCGTGACTTTCATCAAAACCGATGCCAAAAGTCCGTGTATAAGAAATCAACACTTTACAGGGCTTGTCGCCTGTGTTAATATATTAATGAAAATACATATGTATCGGGAGGAGTATCCAATGAAGGTCTACAGAAAATTCACCGCAATTTTGCTTTCTTTGTTGTTGATTATAACAGCTGTTTCGGTATCTGCGGTGGAGGTGGAGGACACACCCGTCACACTCGGTGCGAATATGACAGGCGGAGTGCTCCCCGTGAGCAGCAATATTCCCGAAAATGTTGAAATCTTGCCTGTGGGTGTTGATTTGCCGTCACGGTACAGCTCAAAGGAGGCTGGCTTCACCACTCCTGTCAGAACTCAGCAATCCAACACCTGTTGGGCTTTCGGTTCTCTTGCGAGTTTTGAGACTTTGCTCCTTAAAAACAACATCGAAACGGATGTCTATTCTGTTCAGCACATGAACATCTGGGGAACCGTAAACGAGGACGGCACAGGCTGGCAGAGAGAGGCGGACTCAGCCGGATATTCATACATTCCCCTCGGCTATCTTATGAGCCGTCAGGGTCCGTTTAGCATTGAAGCTTTCCCGGAGGAAAGCACAGAGAGCGATTTTGACAGATTTTCGGCTACCCCTCAGTACGCACCGACCTCGGTAACATTCTTTAACGATGATGCCGACAGAGACAGTATAAAGCTCCTTATTTATAAGTACGGTTCCGCAGTTGCCAATTTTAACTCGGATAGACAATATCTGAGCAATAACAGAGACTACTACTGTGCCGACTCAACCATTAGTTTAGGAAATCTTATGGGTCACGCTGTAAGCGTTGTGGGTTGGGACGATAACTATCCGAAGGAGAACTTTTCAGGAAGTATTTCCGGTACTCCCAAAGAAAACGGCGCTTGGATAATTAAAAACAGCTGGGGCACATATACAGGCGACGGAGGTTACTTCTATATTTCCTACGAGGATGTTTGGCTCTATGATAAAATTTTCGGGCCCAGCTATGCCATAACCGGATTCGATAAAGTAACCGATGAAATGGCTATTTATCAAAACGAAATTTACGGAGCTACTTATGAATTCAACTACCTGGGAAACTACAAGGATATTGTTTACATGAATGCCTTTGACTTCTCCGAGGAGGATAGAACTCTCGATAAGGTAATCTTTGAAACCACGGCTTTTGGCGCCGACTATACCGTGTATTATATCCCATACGCAAATACTCAGCCCACCTCGGATACCGATTTGTGGCAAACTCTCTGCCGGGGAACTGTTACCTACACCGGTTACATATGTGAGGATTTTGATAATGTTGAGGTGCCCGCAGGCAAGGGTGCTATCGGTATTCGTATTAATACTCAAAATACCGCCTCATATAATTCCATAGGCGTCTGCGAGTGGCTGAATAACGGAAGTGATTATATTTTCGTGTCACAGGCAGAGAGAGACATGAGTTACCTAATGATGTCATCGGATATTCAGGACGTAAAGGACCTTTATTCCAAATATTTGAACGACGATATGGGCGGTACTTTTGTAATTAAGGCGATAACCGAAAACCTTTCTTCCGAACCTACAACTCCTGCTGAGACTACAGCGCCTGTTACAGAGCTTACAACCTCACCTGTGACCACCGTATCCGAGACCACCGTACCCGAGACCACTGTTTCCACTGACCCGGTAGAGACCACTGTGCCTCAAACTACCGTTGCCACAGATCCTGCAGAAACTACTATACCTGAGGAAGTGACAACATCAGCACCGGCTACAACTGTTGTTCCCACAACCGAGAAGCAGACCGAAATGATCAATGTGTACTTTACCAACAACCAAAACTGGGACGAGGTGAATGTGTACTATTGGGGAAGTGAGCAGGATACTGTCTATTGGCCCGGTGTGCCTATGACTTATGTCAGGACAAATTCCTACGGATATGATATTTACACCGCCCAAATCCCCGCTGATGTTGAGGGCTTTGTGTTTGGGGGTACCGGCCGCAACCAAACCGTGAACATAGACGGGGGAATCTCGGATGGCCTGGGTTACTACGTTACCGATAAGACGGCGGACGGAAAATGGAATGTTGAGAGTTATGTGTACTCTGATGTTGACCCCACTTCAGTACCCGTTACAACTGAGGTTTCCACTACCGCTACCCCGGATGAATCGGAGCCGACCGCATCTACTTCCGAGAGCACAACGGAGACTGCAGTCACAACTACTGCTGTGACAACGGTAACTCCTGCATTAACCTACAAGCTTGGTGACGCAGACCTTGACGGAAGAATCAATATCAAGGATGCGACTCTCATCCAAAAGTATTCGGCAAAGCTGGAGAATTTAGACGAATTGGGCTTGTTAGCGGCTGATGTTAACCTTGACAGCAGGGTGAATGTTATAGACGCAACAAATATTCAAAAGTTCGTCGCCAATATGCCCATCCCCTTTGAAATCGGCAAGGAGTTTTCCGTAAATCTGTAAACAAGCTTATGGCGATAATAACCTAAAAAAACTCCCGGCGTTTACGGCGTCGGGAGTTTTTGCTGTGTTTTGCTTATGGGATAATCTTTCCGATGGGACTGTCACTCAGAAGATTTGCAACGAACTTCTGGATTTCGGTTGCGTCCTTGATGTTAACTGCCTCGTCGCAGTTTGCATCTGAACATTTAAGCTGCATTTCGTTGAATGTTTCCAGGTTTGCAATGTGCTTTTGGATTAGGGTTGCGTCCTTGACATTCACCTTACCGCTTAAGTCCACATCACCTAAGATAAGCTCATCTAAGGGGTCGGAGGGTTGTGTAGTTGTCGCAGGAGAGGTTGTCTCGGTGGGTTCTGTGGCGGAGGTGGAGGGTACTGTGCTGCTCACGGGAGAGCCTGTGATAATAATGTTGTTGATTAATAACTCACCGCCTGTGGGGTCATCCGCGGTTGTACCGCCGCCTACGGTTATGTTGGATTTGGCGTACAGTCTGAGGATAACTGTGTCCTTGTCGGCTACTGCATGGGGCAGAGGTGTACCGTCAAAGTAAACTATGGGGAGTTTTCTGTTTTCAGCCGAGATAGTGTAGGCAGCGCCGTCAATGTCGGTAAAGTTTACACCGTCATAGCTGTAGGCAAGCTGCCAGCTTGCAGGACATTTCTTAGAGCCTGCGGAGGTGAGGGAGATTGCAATATCTTCAAACCCCTTGGTTGAAAGCTGAACCTCAACATAGGGATTGTCGCCCCAGGGGTTTTTGCTTCCTGCGGTCATAAGGGGTACGATTTCAAGTCCGCTTTCGCCGTATTCCATTATTGACCACTCAAGTGCGCGGTAGCCGTCGGAATTTACACTGGCTCTCAAAACACCTTCTCCGAAGGTAGCATTATAACCTGACTTGTCGCCGTATTCTGTGAGTTTTTCCTCCTCGGTTTTGCCCCAGGAGTCGAATACGAAAGCGGTTAAGGTGTTTTCGGGGAGAGTTACCTCGGCCGAGGGTACCTGTTCGGGTTTTGTTTCCGTCACAGGTGCATCGGGTACTTCTTCGCCGGGAACATAGTAGTCTTTCCACTCGTTGGAAATCCAAGCGGCTCTTGACATGAGCCAGTCGGTCATGTAGTCAAACTGACCTTTGAAGGTGTACTGATTGTAGGTTGTCGGGGTACTGTCAACCGTGTAGGTGAGGGTTTCACAGTCAAAGGTTGCCTTGGTTAATTTGCCGTGGTCTGCAACCCAACCTGAGTTGGTGAGAAGGCTCCACTTCATATAGTTCATCTCGGCGGAGTCTTTGAGAGAATTGTAGTAAACATCTGCCGAGAGAATTTCCTTTTGGGTGTTTCCGTTTGATGCGTAAACATCAAGAGCAGGAACAAAATTCTTAAACCATACGGTCTTTGCGGCTTCCATAATCTGAGAGTTCTGAGTGCAGAGGTAGGTCATGTTATTTGAACCTGTCTTGTATTTGCCCCACCAGCCTGTAGGCAGAGTGTAGTCGTCAACACCGAATTTTTTTAGGTCAGTTCCCACACCGTTTGCATTGCCGATGGAGTTGTCAAAATCCCAAACGGGAGAGGCTTCGAATTTGTAAACACCGTTCTCGTCGGGAACATATACGAGATACCAGGAGTGTGTGTCCCAGTTCTTGCCCAGCTCCTGAATGAGATATGCCTTGGCAAAGGACTCGATATTGATATAATCCGAGAGATTTTCACTGTCCTGCTTAATGGCGTTTACCATTGCATCAAATCGGGTTTTAACATACTGCTTGACTTCGTTTGCATAGAGGTTGTCGTTGCCCTCAACATCGGGAGACTTTATGACAACATCGAAGCCTGAGTTCGTAGAGGTCCAGAAGTCCTCCCCATAGGGAATCTCTAAGAGAAGAGGATATTCCTCTACATAGTTGCCGTTTGAGTCAATATGGCAGTCATCTTCCATTTCGTTTACTAAGTTGTCTGCACCGGGTTCGATTTTCTGACACATTTGATACTGACCCATGTACCTGCCGTCCACATAGAAGTCAACAAATCTTGAGTCGCAGGAGTAACGCAATGAGACTGCATCTCCCAAGTCGTAAAGTACGCGGTTGCGAGCCATAGCGGCATCTTGGAAGTTAGCAAGGAGGGAATACTTCTTGGTGGTTTGCATCGTGCCCACTGTAACAGCGGATTTGAAGTTGAGGTTAAAGGGCTTTTTGTCTGCCATCCATGTGGTGTTGCCGCGTCCCTTAATCTTTTTCACATCGGTATTGTCAAGAGTTCCGTCAGCGTTTGCGATTGCCGCAAAGCAGGAGGTGTAGTTCTCTTTGTCAGCGGTTAAGAAGCTCCAAAGTGAACCGTCAACCGTGCCGTCGTTGTTCACATATACAGCGGCTTCAGCACCGGAACGCTTAAAGGAGAGGGTATAATTTGCGCCGCCGGTAACGGAGTAGTTGGTATCTGCTGTGTAGTTAATGGTTTTGACCTCGCCGGGATTAATTACGGTGTCCCCGATTGTTATAGGTGAGGAGTAGGTGCTGTAAAGCTCAACCTGAGAGGCGCTTGCAGAAGAGGGCAGGAAGAAGTAGTACTTGCCACTCACTTTTTCCGCATAGGTCCAAGCGTCATTGTCCTGACCGCCGTCAACAACGGCGTGAGCGTAGAGGTTATTTTCCTGAACATTGTTTACAACAGTGCCGCCGATTATTATTTGACCGGTAACTTCACATTTTGCAAGTAGATTGCCGTCTGTATCGGTGGCGGTGACGGTAGCTTTGATGGCGTTATATACGTTTGTGGCTGTAAAGGTGTGGGTTTGAGTCTTGCCTACGGTCTCTTCGTTTATGAAGATTTCGTATTCATACCGAGCCTCAACGGGCAATTCGGTTTTGCAGGACACATTTACGGTGTAGGTGTTCTCCTGTTCTTCTACAGGGAGTATTGAAAGCTCTGCTTCAATATCATAGGGCAGGTATTCGCTTGTGCCCACAGAGCCCACAGCCTCGGCGCCGTTGTTGTAGTCGTTAACGTAAACGGTGTTGTAGCCTTTGGAGAAATCCTCATAGGTAAGCTCTACGGAGTGATTCCAAAGGTTAGTTTCGCTTCCTCTCCAGAAGCGGAGAGTTGTTTTGCCTGCGTCTGCCTCGGTCACAACATATTTATATACGCAGTCATCGACCTTTTCGGTAACCGTTTTGGGGTCAAAGCGAGCTGTGACATCGCCGATAGTGACGGTTTCCTTTTCCCCCGAGTCATAGCGGGTGCTTGCCGAGAAGTTGATATAGAGTACGGATGTAACCTTACCGAAGCCTGTGTCAGCCACTCCTGTGTACCACTGGGGAATGGCGGAGTAGTCAACATAGATTACATCCCCTGCTTTGTAGCCTTCAGCGGCGAAGACTGTGGATATTCCTCCGAAAAGTCCCAAAACACTCAGGACTGCAAGAAGGACAGCAAGTGATTTTCTTAAAAATGATTTCATTATTGCACCTCCAAAATGAATTTGAATTCTACATTCAAAATTATATCACATTTCAGAAAAATAAAACTATTAGCAATAGGTACAAATGTACAGCCGTCTATTTGTGTATTTTACTTGCAAATAAAACTTACGACACAACAACTTAACGCAGTTTAGGTCTGTGAGGATGTTTCTTTGCATATAATAATTCTACACAGGAATAAAACTTGTTATGTTAGGTTAAATAATAAGAAAAATGAGAAAAACTACTATACAAATTGCACAAATGTCGGCCTGTTATATTGGCTAAGAAGTTGATTTTTCGGTTCTCGGACACTTTTTTGTTGTGTTATAAAAATTGCTTTGATATAATTAAAAAGTGGTTACAATATTAGTAACTTTTAACAATCGACTTGCTCGTTACGGAGCTCGAAAGGAGATAAACATTTTGAAACAGTACAAAGCACAAGACATCGTTAATGTGGCTCTCGTGGGTAGAGGTTCGGCAGGTATGACCTCTATGGCTGAGGCAATGATTTACATAGCAGGCGGCAGCGACCGCTTGGGCAAGGTAACCGATGGCAACACCGTTATGGACTTTGACCCTGAGGAGATTAAGAGAAAGGCTTCCGTTTCCATTGCCGTTGCACCTATCGAGTGGAGAGATAAGAAGATAAATATTCTTGACACTCCCGGACTTTTCGACTTCAAATCCGGTGAGGCCGAGGGTATTCGTGCCGCAGACACAGCCTTGGTAGTTGTTTCCGCTAAGCACGGCAGCGGAGTGGGTACCGAAAAGGCATTCAGAGCCGCCAGACGCTCATCTCTGTCAAGAATTTTCATCGTCAACGGACTTTGTGACGAGAGTGTGGATTTCTACGGTATTCTCGACGGACTTAAGGACACCTTCGGTCAGAATGTCTGCCCCATCTTTGTGCCTGTTGTTAAGGGCGGTAAGGCTGAGGCTTATGTAAATATCCTGACAGGTAAGGCTTATTCCTATAATAATGGCAAGGCAACCGAGATTGCCTGCCCTGAGTTTGATTATTATGATGTTTATATGGACGCTTTGAAGGAAGCCGTTGCAGAAAGTGACGAGGAGCTTCTTGAAAAGTACTTCGGCGGTGAGGAATTCACCGAGGAGGAGATCCTGCGCGGTGTCCGTCTGGCTGTTAAGGACGGCGCACTGTTCCCTGTTATCTGTGCCGACGCACTCACCCTGGCAGGTGTTGAGCAGATGCTGGATTTGATTGCCGAAATCGCTCCCAATGCCCTCAAGAAAGCAGGCGAAATCGCTCAGAACGAGGACGGCGAGGATGTTTCCGTGGCAGTTGACGAGGACTCTCCTGCCTCTGCTATTATCTTCAAGACCGTTGCTGACCCCTTCGTCGGCAAGCTTTCATACTTCAAGGTTGTTTCAGGTAAGATTTCTCCCGAAACCTCTCTGATTAACATGAGAACAGGAGAGCAGGAGAGAATTACCAAGGTGCTCATCGTCAAGGGCAAGAAGCAGGAGGAGGCTGCCTACATCGGCGCAGGTGACATTGGCGCTATCCCGAAGCTTTCCGACGCTAACACAGGCGACACCCTTTGTTCACCCAAGAGAAAGGTTATCCTTGCAGGCATCCGTTACCAGAACCCGACCTTTAAGATGGCTATCTACCCCAAGAAGAAGGGTGAGGAGGATAAGGTCGCTCAGGGTATGGTTCGTCTTGTTGAGGAAGATCCCACACTTATCTTTAAGTCCGACAAGGAAACCAAGGAAATGGTTGTTACCGGTCTCGGTGACCAGCAGCTTGATGTTGTAGTTTCCAAACTTAAGAGTAAATTCAATGTTGATGTTGAGCTTAAGATTCCCAAGGTAGCATACAGAGAGGCTATCCGCAAGAAGGTACAGGTTCAGGGCAGACACAAGAAGCAGTCGGGCGGTGCCGGTCAGTTCGGTGATGTTTGGATTGAGTTTGAGCCCTGCGATGCAGAAGGACTTGAATTCTCAGAGAGAGTTGTGGGCGGTTCTGTTCCCAAAAACTTCTTCCCCGCAGTTGAAAAAGGCTTGCTTGAAGCAATCAACAAGGGACCTCTTGCAGGTTATCCCGTTGTAGGCCTCAAGGCTACTCTTTACGATGGCTCTTACCATCCTGTTGATTCCAACGAAATGGCATTTAAGATGGCTGCAAAGATTGCTTACAAAAACGGTATGGCAATTGCCGCCCCCACACTTTTGGAGCCTTACGGCACACTTAAGGCTGCTGTTTCCGACGCTCACATGGGCGATATCATGGGCGAAGTAAACAAGCGCCGAGGCAGAATCCTCGGCATGAGCCCCGGTGAAGACGGCATGCAGATTGTTGAGGCAGAAGTTCCCATGGCTGAGATGCACGATTTCAACACCTTTATCCGTCAGGCAACACAGGGCAGAGGAACCTACACCTTTGAGTTCGTAAGGTACGAGGACGCTCCCTCCAATGTTGCACAGAAGGTAATTGAGCAGGCAAAGCTTGACGCCGACGAATAATAAAAGAATAGTTTTTAAGAGTAAAATTTATCCCCTGTTCTTTTGCCCAAGTGTTCTTAAGGACACTTGGGCAGTTTTATTCGCCTTTCGGCGAGTGATATTGCTTCACAGTGATATTCGGCTAATGCCGAGTGTTATTCGCTTTGCGAGTTTTTAAAGGCGAATAAAATATCACTAAAACCATAGGTTTTAATACCACGATTGCCGGCGGCAATCATATCACTCTTAGCGCAGCAAAGAATATCACTATATAAAACTACTACCCGAAAAAGAGTTTTATTTTTCTCTCCTTCGGGTAGTTTTGTCTTATACTGTCACAAGCAGGGAATTTGTGTGTCAAATTCCTTTTTCATAAAGATAACTGTCCTTTGAAACCCTGTTCTTTTAGAACAGGGGATTTTTGCGTGAGTTTTCGTATTTTCCGAAGCAAAAACGGGTGCAAAGCAAATATCCTTGCACCCTTGCGGTTTAGATTATTCCCGCTATTCTCTTCTGAATTTCCGTGGCGTCTTTAACATTTATCTTCAGGTCAAGATTAACATCTGCAAGTGAGAGGGATTTGTTGCCCAGCACCTCAATATTTGCCACATGCTTCTGAATGGCGGTTGCGTCCTTGATGTTCAGTTTGCCGTCAAGATTTACATCTCCGAGAGGTAAGTTTTCCGAAGGGACTGTAGTCTCAGAAGGCTCTGTTTCGGCGGAGGGGAGTGTCTCTTGAGGCTGTGAAGTTGTGGGGACAGTAGTGGGAACTATTGTGGGAATTTCCGTGGGCGCTTCGGTGGGGAGTGTGGTTTCTTTATCGGCGAATACGAAGTAGAAACCGTTATCTGTGGCGTAGGCGTGACCTAAGGTGCCTTCATTGCAGATTATCCTGAAGTTCTCATACTTACAAAAACCGAACATATCCTGGTCGTAGTAGTAGCCTACTGCAAATTCGCCGATACTCTTCAGGGTTTCCGGCAGATAAATCTCTTTAACGGGACAGGTGTCAAAGGCGCTCTCGCCCAAACTTTCAAGTCCTTCGTTTAGAGTTACGGATTCAAGGCTTGTACATTCGGTGAAGGCGTATTCCCCGATTGATTTGACGGTGGAGGGGATTTCCACCCTGTCAAGCATGGGATTTTGGAAGAAAGCACAGCTTTTGATTTCTTCCAGTCCTTCACAGAGCTGGATATTTTTAAGTTGAAGGTTATTTGCCAATGCATATGAGCCGATTACCTTCACCGAGGAGGGAATTTCAATTTCCTCAAGATGAGAGCATCCGTACAGAGCGCTGTCACCGATAGACTTTACACTGTCGGGAATTGTGAGAGTAGTGAGCCTTGTGCATGAGTAAAAACATCCCTGCGGAATACTGTCAAGGCTCTTTGACAGAGAAATACTCTCGAGGTAGACACATTCGCGAAAAGCGTTGTCGCCAAGAGTAACAACCCCGTTTTCCATTGTAACGGATTTGATATACGAGCCTGCAAAGGCGCTTTTGCCAATGGAGGTCACACTTTCGGGGATGCTGAGAGATTCGATGTTCTTATTCTTAAGAAAAGCATTTTCTCCAACGGAAACAACTGTGTAGTCACCGATTTTTTCGGGGATAGCCACACTTCCGCCCTCGCCTGTGTAACCCTTGATTTCGGCGGTAATTTCACTCAGGGGTGTCACCGTGAAGCCGTCAGAAGTAACCGAGGCACTGAAATTACCCGCGGAAATTATGCTTAGTGTCATAAGAACAGCGATAAAAAAAGTTAACGATTTTTTCATAAAATAACCCCTTGTGTAAACATTCTGTATTTAGTATAATATAATCGGTTTTCATAGTCAATGGAGCAAATTTTGCGGAGAAATGAATTGACTAAAAGGGAAAAATTTGCACACAGTAATATTGTGTATGTAAAGCAGGTGGTATTTTGACATTAAAAACAGAAGGAAAAAGAAAATTCATTATAGATGTTCTGTTTGTTGTAGTGTTGCTTTTGCTTGTGTATGTGGGCATAAAGTATGTGATGGTTTGGTTTTTGCCTTTCGTTATCGGTCTTGTGGTTGCTGTTTGTCTGCAAAAGCCTGTTGCGTGGCTTGTAAAAAAGACCAAGATTAACAGAACCTTTTGGTCTTTGCTCTTGGTACTCACCGTGCTTTGTGCGATTTTTGCAGCAATCGGCCTTGTGGGATGGCAGCTTTCCAAGGAAATACCGGGATTTTTAGTGTGGATTAAGTCCCTTGTGCCGAATGTAAAAAATACCTTTGCCACGGTCACGGCATGGGTTTCAAGTGTTTCCGACCGGCTTCCCTTTGATTTGACCGAAACCATAGGAAATCTCCCCGGCACCATAATTGACGCTGCGGTTTCGGGCGTTACGGGGCTTGCGACCTCTATGGGAAAGACGGTTATTGTAGACGGACCGGGACTTTTGATAGCTTGTATCTTCTCAATAGTTGCTTCCTGTTACATCACCAAGGACTACAACAAGATTACAAACTTTGTACTTTTGCAGCTTAATGACAAGAATAAGGAACTTGTGATAAATGTCAAGAGACTGTTTGTTACAAACATCCTGTATATGCTCCGAGGTTATGCGCTGATTCTCTTTATTACATTCATCGAACTCTTAATCGGACTTTCAATTTTGAGAGTTGAGTATGCGCCGATTTTAGCGGCGCTTATTGCCGTTTTGGATATTCTCCCTGTTGTGGGCACAGGAACGGTGCTCATCCCCTGGGGCATTGTCAGTCTGATTTTGGGAGACTTCAGACAGGGCATCGGTGTGCTGATTGTGTATGTTTTGATTACCATTATCCGAAACATCATCGAACCCAGAATCATCGGCGACCAGGTTGGACTTCACCCCATTGTTACCCTTGTTTCCATGTATGTGGGACTTAAGATATTCGGTGTTGTGGGTATGATGCTTATGCCTGTGATGATGATTATCCTTGTCAAACTCCATGAAAGCGGTATTATTCACATTTGGAATATGCCTTTGAAACCGGACGCAAATGAGAGCCTTCCTCTTATACACAGAATTGTAACCGCGAAGAAGAAAAAGAAAAATCAAACAGCGGAAAAAGAGTAAAAAACATCGCCTTGCCACTTTTTCGGCAGGGCGATTTACTTTAGTGCTTATCTGTTGTGAATAACCGCAAGCTTTACTGCGTTTTTGAGGCGCTCAAGGGGAGAATCCTCGGGGTTTTGAGGAATGTTGGGGGATTTTGGGGGCAGGTTTGAGGCACTGCACATGGTTTGCATACGAAGTTCAATCTGCTCGTGCTGTACAAGTGCGAAAATCTGGCTGATTGAAACGCAGTCGTCAATAGCCTTCAAAAGCTCGTCTTTGGTTTTCTTTTTGTAGCCTCTCATGACCATAAAACGCCCTCCTTTCCCATTTTATTATGTATTATACAGAATTTGAAAGTAGATTGCAAGTGTAGGATTTGCCCATGTTGCTGTTTACAGCAAAATATATTTGTGATATCCTATAAAATAAGGATGTGAAATGTATGAGTGAATTTGAAAATGATCCTTTGAGTGAAAATTCGGATAAGGTTTCGGCTGAAATTTGTGACAGTATTATAGATGAAAAAACCCTTTTGCAGGAGGATTTGCTCACAGAGGAGAAAACGCCGGATTCAGAGGGGGAAACACCGACTACGGTGGAGGAAAAGCCTGACGAGGAGGAAAATCCCTGCTCTTTGAATCCGAAAACACCAAAAAACAGAAGAAAACCCGGGAAGAAGGGCAAAGGATACCTAATAGTTATTGCTCTGCTTTTGGTGATAAACCTTGTTTTGAGTATTTGCCTTTGTGTAAAGTCTTTGAAGCTCTCAAGGAGGGAAAACTACACAAACAATTATACAGGTCCCGTGACCGTGGAGGGGGAGATGATTCCCCTTTATAACTCCGAGCTTGGGGAGACCTACATTCCTGCAATTCCCCATATACCTAAGGCGGACTACGATATTGACAATATCAGGGAAGAAAACGGCTACAGATACTATTATGAGGACGGTGAGGTTTCCTCCTTGGTGGGAATTGATGTGTCCACTTACAACGGCAGTATTGACTTTGGCGCCGTCAAGAAAAGCGGTGTGGATTTTGTTATGGTGAGAATCGGCGGCAGAGGCTACGGCGAGTCGGGTGCTCTTTACGAGGACGATATGTGCAGAGAAAACTTGAAGAACGCAAGAGAAGCAGGACTTTTGGTTGGCGGATACTTTTTCTCACAGGCAAGGAATGAGGAGGAGGCAATAGAGGAGGCGGAGTATTCTCACGATATTCTTTCGAGCTTTGAGCTTGATTTTCCCTTGGCTTACGACTGGGAAATTCTCAGCGGCACCGCCACAAGAATCGACGGTGTATCCCCCGAGACCGCAACCCTTTGTGCCCGAGCTTTTTGTGACAGGGTAATTGAGCTTGGCTATACACCTATGGTTTACACCAATGAGCAGCTTGGATATTATAAGCTCAATTTAGGCACTCTCAAGGATATTGACATCTGGTATGCAGGCTACAGCTCGAAGCCCTACTTTTATTACAACTACACCATGTGGCAGTACAGCGCCTCGGGTGAAGTCCCCGGTGTAAAGGGCCACACCGACCTGAATATCTGTTTTAAGGATTACAGCAAAGAGTAAATTCATATACTACATATACTATATATAATATAAAGGGGTAATTGAAATGGAAAAAATTGCAAGCTTTACTGTTGACCACAACAACCTGAAACCCGGATGTTATGTTTCCCGACTTGACGGAGACATTACAACCTACGATTTGAGGTTTGTAGCACCCAACAAACCTCCCTTTCTGGAGCAAAAGGCTCTGCACACCATTGAGCATCTTTTTGCAACATTTGCTCGCAACAGCAGATTTTCTAACAATGTTGTGTATTTCGGACCTATGGGATGCAGAACAGGTTTTTATCTTCTTGTGCGTGACCTTTCAAATAGGGACACAATCACTCTTATAAGGGAGACCTTGAAGCAGGCTCTGGAGTTCGAGGGGGAAATCCCCGGCTCAAAGATGGAGGAGTGCGGCAACTATCTTGAGCATGACCTTGAGGGCGCAAAGAGGGCAATAGAGGAATATTACTCTGTGTTGAAAAATTGGGATATATATAACTTACAGTATAATAACTAATGTCAAAATAACTAAAATCTCCTTGATTGCTTTAGCGTAAGTGGCTAATTGACTGAAAAATCGCAGTTTTGGTTGTTTTTTTACAAAGTCTTTTGTATAATAACCAAAGTAGTTACAAGTTTGTAACAGTTGATTACAAACGAGAAAAAAAGCAATATCAAGGAGAATTTTTTTGGATACTAAGTTTATTGGTGCTGAGGGTTACGGCAAATTTGCAAGCCTCACTCGGAACGAAAATGCTAAAAAAACATCTGCGAAAAAATTTAATATTAAGAATGCAGAGAAATCTGCGGTGGCTTTTTTAAGAAAGCAAAAGCCTAACCTCAAAAAGCTCGTGCGTTTTATTATGCGTGCTGCAAAATCTGTGCGTCATGACGCATCGGTAATTGTGAAGAAGTTTTCACGCATTACATGGAAAACCCTCACCCCTCTCAAAGCATTCAGCGGAATCAGAAATTTTCACATCAAAAGCTCTGATTTTATGTTTATGAGAACTCCCAAGGGCATCGCAACCGCCTGTGCCCCAGTTTTGGCTCTTTTTGTGCTGATTTTCACAATTTGTTTCTGGACACTCAGCGATAAGCCTCTCACCGTTTCTATTGACGGTGAGTATATTGCCACCATCGAGGAGGAGGCAGTCCTCACTCAGGCGAGCGCAAACTTCCACGATGCATTGGCAGACACCAAGGAGGACAAGAGCCTTACCCCTGTTCTCCAGGTCAAGAATCCCTCTTTGGTAACTGAAAGGAAATCCGATGCAAAAGAGGTTTATGAGAAGCTGGTAGACTACTCTGATGTAGTAGTGTCAAATGCAGGCGGACTTTTCGTTGACGGAGAGTTTTACGGTGCATCAGAGGACGCAGATGCCCTCAATATGGCACTTATTGATATTCTTGAGCAGGCAAAGGCAAAGTATGACCAGACTACAACCGCAGCATTCTACAATGATGTTCAGGTCGTGACTGATGTTTATGCTGCCGACACCATAAAGAGTGTTGACACCCTCATTGAGGAAGCAAAGGTAAACTTCTCAATTCTCATTGAGACTGACCTTATGCTCACCGAACAGGTGGACTATGAAACCGTTTATGAATATGACGACAATGAGCTTAACACCTACTGCGAAACTAAGGTGGCAGGCGAAAACGGTACTGTTCAGCAGACCTTGCGCCTTTCCTATGTTGACGGTGTTTTGGTTGATTCTGTGGAGACAGCTCGGGTTGTAGTTAAAGAACCTGTAACAGAGGTTCTTGTCGTAGGAACTCAGGAAAGCTACATCGGAAACGGCGATTTTATCTGGCCTGTACCCTCAACCGGACTTTGCACAACACTTTTCGAGAACCGTTGGGGAAGCTTCCACTCCGGTATTGATATCGCAGGTTCAGGTATCTACGGTGCCGACATTGTGGCATCCGACGCAGGTACTGTTGTGTTTGCCGGCGACAACGGTTCAGGCTACGGCAATCAGGTTATAATTGACCACGGCAACGGCTATAGCACAATGTACGCTCATTGCGCGTACCTCTATGTATCTGTAGGCGATAAGGTTTCAAAGGGCACTGCTGTGGCAGGTGTAGGTTCAACAGGTTTTTCAACCGGCGCCCATCTCCACTTTGAGATTTGGGAGAACGGAACACCCATCGACCCCTTGAACTTCATGACACCCACTTCCGTAGACCGTTCACTCTGATAAAGATTAACCGACCGAATTTTCGGTCGGTTTTTTGTTTTTTGATGTTTTAGTAACTGTGTAAGAAAATCCGTGTTTTTCGGCAAATACCGCCGTCGGCACTGATTTTTGAGGGCTTTGCGACTCGGCGCTTATTTGAACATATACGAGGCGGTGTCTATCATGTTCTCAACTGTGTGGAGTGCTTTGTTTGCCTTTCTTTTCATGGTTTTCTTGTTGCTCTCCATCATTTTTGTGCCTATTACTCCGGCGGTCATGCCAAGCATCGCGCCCATAGCCATTCCTTTCATAAGCTTCATTGTGCTGTCACTCACGGTTTTTACCTCCTTAATTTCCAAAATTCACGCAAGTTTTCCTTGCTTTATTATTGTGCTCGGTTTAGAATATCTTAGAGGTGATAAGTTTTGGCAGAACTCAATATTGTACTTGTAGAGCCTGAAATTCCCCAAAATACCGGAAACATTGCGCGGACCTGTGCCGCCACCGGCGCAAGACTTCATCTTGTGCGTCCTATGGGCTTTGAGGTTGACGACAAAAAGCTCAAGCGTGCAGGCCTTGATTATTGGTATCTTTTGGATATTACATATTACGATAATTTAGATGATTTTTTTGAGAAAAATAAGGATGGAGAGTTTTTCTATTTCTCAACGAAAGCTCAAAAAATCCACACCGATGTAAAATACCCGGATAAAGCGTATCTGGTTTTCGGCAAGGAGACCCGGGGACTTCCCGAATGGCTGCTTATGAAGAACAAGGAGCACTGTGTCCGTATTCCCATGCTTTCAGAGGCAAGAAGCCTTAACCTCTCAAACTCTGTTGCCGTTGCGACCTACGAAACCCTGAGACAGTGGGATTATCCCGAGCTCCTTACCAAAGGTGAGCTTCACCGACACAGCTGGGATGACGCATAAATTTTGCTTCTTATATCATTTTTAATATTATTTTCATGCTTCGGGAAAATAATACTGTAAATTTCGGAAAATCCCTCATTAATGCTTGCCAAACGGGGATTGTTGATATATAATATATTTGGTTAATTTTGTTTTTTTATAACTAATTTTTTATATGAAAGGGTAATACTTATGAATCTCAACAAAGTAACTGTAGATGACCTTAATGTAGAGGGCAAAAGAGTTCTTTGCCGTTGCGACTTTAACGTTCCTCTTAAAGAGGGCGTTATCACTAACGACAACCGCATCACTGCTGCTCTCCCCACAATCAAAAAGCTTATTGAGGGCGGTGCAAAGGTAATTCTTTGCTCACATCTCGGCAAGCCCAAGAACGGCCCCGAAGAGAAGTTCTCCCTTGCTCCCGTAGCAGTTCGCCTTTCCGAGCTTCTCGGCAAGGAAGTAGTTTTCGCAAACGATGACGAGGTAGTAGGCGAGAACGCTAAGAAGGCAGTAGCAGAGATGAACAACGGAGATGTTGTACTTCTTCAGAACACCCGCTTCAGAAAAGAAGAGACCAAGAATCTTGAGCCCTTCTCCTCTGAGCTTGCTTCTTTGGCAGATGTATTCGTAATGGACGCATTCGGCAGTGCTCACCGTGCACACTGCTCAACCGCAGGTGTTACCGACCACATCAAAGAGACCGCTGTAGGCTACCTCATGCAGAAGGAAATCGCTTTCCTCGGCAATGCAGTTGAGAACCCTGTCAGACCTTTCGTTGCAATTCTCGGCGGCGCAAAGGTTGCAGACAAGCTCAATGTTATCTCCAACCTCCTTGAGAAGTGCGACACACTTATCATCGGCGGCGGCATGGCTTACACATTCATCAAGGCACAGGGCGGCAATGTGGGCACTTCCCTTGTTGACGATACAAAGATTGATTACTGCAAGGAAATGATGGAGAAGGCTGAAAAACTGGGCAAAAAGCTCATGCTTCCTGTTGACACAACAGTTACCAAGGAGTTCCCCGATCCCATTGATGCTCATATTGAGACTTCCGTAGCTGATACAATGGCAATTCCCGATGACCTTATGGGTCTTGATATCGGCCCCAAGACTGCCGAGATGTTTGCACAGGCAGTTAAGAGCGCTAAGACTGTTGTTTGGAACGGACCTATGGGCGTTTCCGAGAACGCATGTCTTGCAAGCGGTACTATTGCAGTTGCTAAGGCTCTTGCCGAGACTGACGCCACCACAATCATCGGCGGCGGCGACTCCGCAGCAGCAGTTATCAACCTGGGCTTTGCCGATGCAATGAGCCATATCTCCACAGGCGGCGGTGCTTCTCTTGAGTATCTCGAGGGAAAGGTTCTCCCCGGTGTTGCAGTTATTGCCGACAAATAATTATTTCCAACAAAATACAGGGGCGGAGCAATCCGCCCCAAACCTATGTTAAAGTATATATGTCAAAGTATTTTTGAAAGGATGTATTGTAATGAACAAGGCTACAAGAAAGACAGTTATCGCAGGTAACTGGAAAATGAACAAAACTCCCGCAGAAGCTAAAGAGCTTCTCACCGCTATGATTCCCCTCGTTAAGGATGCAGACTGCGATGTTATCGCTTGCGTTCCTTATGTTGATTTACAGACAGCTCTTGAGGTGACAGAGGGCACAAACATCAAAATCGGCGCAGAGAACTGCCACTGGGAGAAAAGCGGCGCTTTCACTGCCGAGGTTTCTGCTCCCATGCTCAAGGCAATGGGTCTTGAGTATGTTATTATCGGTCACTCCGAGCGCCGTCAGTACTTCGGTGAGACTGATGTAACCGTCAACAAGAGAGTTAAGGCTGCACTTTCGGAAGGCCTTACGGTAATCCTTTGTGTGGGTGAATATCTTGAGCAGAGAGAGCAGGGTGTTACTGCCGAGGTTTGCAGAATGCAGACAAAAATTGCTCTTCAGGGCGTTTCTAAAGAGGATATGAGCAAAATCATCATCGCTTACGAGCCTGTTTGGGCTATCGGCACAGGTCTTACTGCAACTGCCGATCAGGCAGATGAGGTTTGCGGTATCATCAGAGAGGTTATCGCAGAGCTTTACGATAACGAGACTGCCGAGGCTACTACAATTCAGTACGGCGGTTCTATGAACGACGGCAACGCTGAGGAGCTTCTCTCCAAGGTAAATGTTGACGGCGGTCTTATCGGCGGCGCATCTTTGGTTGCTGAGAAGTTTGCAAAAATCGTAGAAGCAGCTTCTAAGTAATCGCGAAGCGTAATCAGACGAATTTTTAAGTGAATTGGAGATAAAAGTATGAAAAAACCTCTGATTTTATGTATTCTTGACGGCTTCGGCATTGCCGAAAAAGAGGGCAACGCAATCGCTGCCGCCAATACTCCCAATCTTGACAGAATTTTTGCTGAGAACCCCACCACCGCTATAGGTGCTTCAGGCATGGATGTTGGTCTTCCCGACGGTCAGATGGGCAACTCCGAAGTCGGTCACACCAACATCGGCGCAGGCAGAATTGTCTATCAGGAGTTAACCAGAATCACAAAGTCTATTGCAGACGGAGATTTCTTTGAGAATGAAGCACTTTGCGGTGCTATCAATAATGCAATTAAGAACAATTCCGCACTTCACCTTATGGGTCTTCTTTCCGACGGCGGTGTTCACAGCCACAATACTCATCTTTACGCAATCGTAGAGCTTGCCAAGAAGATGGGACTTGAGAAGGTTTATGTTCACGCTTTCCTCGACGGCAGAGATGTACCCCCTTCAAGCGGAAAGGATTTTGTTAAGGCTTGTTCCGAGAAGCTTGAGGAAATCGGTGTAGGCAAAATCGCAACCGTTATGGGCAGATACTATGCTATGGACAGAGATAACCGTTGGGAGAGAGTAGTTAAGGCTTACGATGCAATGGTGCTCAGAGAGGGCGTAAAGGCCTGCTGTGCAGTCAAGGCTGTTGAGGATTCCTACAGCGAGGGTGTTACAGACGAGTTTGTTGTGCCCGCAGTTATTGAGGGTGGCGAGGCAATCAAAGAGAATGACAGCGTTGTGTTCTACAACTTCCGTCCCGACAGAGCAAGAGAAATCACCCGTACTTTTGTGGATGAGACTTTTGACGGCTTTGAGCGTAAAAACGGCTTCTTCCCCCTCTACTATGTTTGCATGACACAGTACGATGCAACCATGCCCAATGTTGAGGTTGCATTTAAGCCTCAGAGTCTTGTAAATACTTTCGGTGAGTATATTTCAAAGCAGGGTCTCACTCAGCTGAGAATTGCCGAGACAGAGAAGTATGCTCATGTAACCTTCTTCTTCAACGGCGGTGTTGAGAAGCAGTACGACCTTGAAGACAGAATTCTTGTTGCATCACCCAAGGTTGCAACCTACGACCTGCAGCCTGAGATGAGCGCTTACGAGGTTTGCGACAAGTGTTGTGAGGCTATCGAAAGCGGCAAGTACGATGTTATCATCCTGAACTTTGCAAACTGCGACATGGTAGGTCACACAGGTGTGTTTGAGGCAGCGGTTTCCGCTGTTGAGGCGGTTGATACCTGCGTGGGCAAGGTTGCCGCTTCCATCGAGAAAATGGGCGGCGTAACCCTCATTACTGCTGACCACGGCAACGCCGACAAAATGGTGGATGTTGACGGCTCACCCTTCACAGCTCACACCACAAATCCTGTCAGGTTCTGCGTTGCAGGCTATCCCTGCGAGCTTCGCGAGGGCGGTGTGCTTGCCGACATTGCTCCCACAATGCTCAAAATTTTGGGACTTGCTCAGCCTGAGGAAATGACCGGTAAGTCGATTATCCTTTAATTAAAAAAGACCTGAAACGGAGACGGTTCTGAATCGTCTCCGTTTTTTACTTTTCTATTAACAATCGGACTATATATTTACAAGAGACTCAAGTTGTGATAAAATACCTATGTATCACTTGTTTGAGGTGTAACTATGGAAGATATGAATAATCCTGTGATTTTGGAGGAAACTTCGGCTCCGAATAACAGTAAAAAAAAGAAAATAGTCAACCTTGTGACAGTTGCGGTTTTATCGGCTGTCCTAATTGCATTGTGCATTTTCTCTGCGGTAATTCTCATTGATAAATGCGGAGCAGACACCTCCGTTGCCTCTTATGACGAAGCCACAAAGGACGAAACCGTCATTGTCACCGAGAATGAGAAAACCGACCCCACAACCCCTGACGGCAAGGTGTACACCGCCAAGCAGGATTGGGAGGAACTCTTAAAGATAAATGATGAAATCAAGGCTTGGGTGGATATTCCCGGCACCAGAGTTAATTACCCTGTGCTCAAGCATGAGGGTGACGGCTACGGAAGTCAGTATTATCTGCACAGAAACTATGACCTCTCCTACACCTTTGCAGGCAGTATATTCATCGACTACAGAAGCACACAAGGTGTAAACAGCAAAAATATCATCACCCACGGACACAAGATGAACAACGGCACCATGTACGGCGATTTGATTAAGTACGGCGCCTATGAGGGAGATTTGGAGTACTTCAAGGAGCATCCAACAGTATTCTTCAACACCCCTGAGGGCGGCAATGAGCAGTGGATGATTATCTCCTATTTCAAGACCAATACCCTTAATGCTCACGGCGATTTCTTCAACTACTTCATGGGTGAATTCAGCAGCGACGCCCAGTTTATGAACTATGTTTACAATGTGAAAATTCGCTCTCTGTTTGATATTGATGTCCCTGTAAATGAGGACGACCAACTCCTTGTACTCTCCACATGCTCTCATGAGTACACCGATTTCAGAACGGTTATTGTAGCCAGAAAGATTCGTGACGGCGAGACGGTAATTCCCTATGTAAAGAGTGCAAAGCTTGCGGAGAATCCTGTGTGGCCCGAGGTTTACTACAGTGACCACTACGGCACTCGCCCCGAGGTGACCTCTTTCAAGACCGAACTTCAAAAGGGCAACATAGATTGGTATGACGGTGAGGGAAAACTCACAGGCAGCGAGTGGCTTGTGACCGTTGAGGGTAACTCAAGCTACAGCGTCACATTCCTCGATTGGGACGGCTCAATTTTGAGCACCCAGACTGTACCTCAGGGTCATGACGCAGTACCCCCTGCGGACCCTGTAAGACCCGATGACGATTACTATACCTATACCTTTAGGTGCTGGCAGCTTGACTACACCAATGTGAACCGCAACATGGCCATTGCCCCAAGCTACGACGCGACACTCAAGAATCAGTGAGGAGACTATGGACAACATAATTTTAATCGGTATGCCCGGCTGCGGAAAAAGTACGGCAGGCGTAATTTTGGCCAAGACTTTGGGTATGGATTTTGTTGATACGGACCTTATTATTTGCTCGGCTCAGGGGGACAAGCTTCAGTCTATTATTGAGAAAAAGGGACTTGCGTACTTTGAGAATGTGGAGCGTCAGGTGGGCGCAGGGCTTCACGCAAAAAACTGCGTAGTTGCCACCGGAGGCTCCATGGTGCTCTACAACGAAGCCATGGAAAATCTCAGGTCAATCGGTAAAGTTGTGTATATAGATGTAAGCTTTTCCGAACTGAAAAGGCGGATTAAGAACATCAAAACCCGAGGAATTACCATGGGGAAGGGCGAGAGTTTACGGGATGTTTATGAGTACAGAAAGCCGTTTTACAAGAAATATGCGGACATTACCGTTAGTATTTCATCAGGCCCTATTGAAAAAACAGTGCAAAAGATTATCGAGAGATTATAAAAGATGCCGGCTGGGAAACAGTCGGCATCTTTTGTTATGTTTATCATGTTTTAGATTTTTTGGCCTTGTTTTTGCGGTGTAGCGCCAAAAGAAGCGAGGGAATCTCATAAACCGCGTTTGCAAAGAAGGAGATTACAAATGCACCGCAGAGATGGAAGAGGACTATGGGAACATAGTAATAAAGTCGGTCGTCCATGTCCGGAATCTGCGCTTTGTAGTGGTTATACATTAAGTAGTCCATAACCCATGAACCTAAGTACGCACCGAATGTCAGGTCTGAAAGCTTGCCTGCGCATTTTCGGACAAGGTTGGGTACTTTCTTAAAGTTTATGTTATTGATAAAGTAGAAAAGACTTGTGGACATCAGAAAGATTCCGGGACTTTTGTAGTCCGTCCAGGAAAACACCGACAGGGCGACTCCTCTGCTGCGAGAGAGGGTGTATGTGCCGAAAAGAGCAAATACACCAAGGAAAATCAGGAAAGCGTAAATTGCTTTCATCTTTAGTGCTTCCTTATATTTTCTCAGGTATGCGCCGACAAAATAGTAGGTCAGGGGATAGATTCCCGTCCACCAGGAGGGGAAAAGCTTCCAGTAATCATTGTTTGACGCGGACCAGAAGGAGCCGTTTTCTGTGCCGTCAAATTCATAGACATTAAATAAATAAGGCACAACGGTCAAAATAAGCAGGGTTATAATAAGGATGTGTTCGTTTTTCCTTGTTTTCAGGTTGAACCAAAGGATGTTGAGGAAGGGCGCTATTAGGAAAAGACCTATGTACATTTCTACATACCAGGAGTAGTGAGTAAATGAGGTGAAGTTTTCAACGGCTTCTCGCAGGGTATATTCCTTATTCTCCCGAATAATGTAGTAGAGCATATCTATGAACATAATAACAAGATAGGGAATTAAGGTTTTGAGCAGTTTAATATAGTAATGCTTGTTCGGGTTTATCTCTTTTGAGCTTTGCAGATAGCCTGTGAGCAGCATGAACAGGGGAACGCAGCACAGAAAAAGAGTTCTCATAAGTCCCATTATGTACATATTAAGGGTGGACAGCGTGTTGCTGTAAAATCCGTTATGCAGAAAAAAGTGTACGCTGACAACAAAGACTAAAGCTAAAATACGAATGAGGTCAAGATTGAAGTCGCGATGTTTCGGTGCAGGTGCATTTAGTTTGACTTGTGATTCTTTAGTCACAGTATCGCCTCCCTGAAAAATTTATATATTATATCTTATCACATTCTATGACAGAAAAAAAGACTTATTGGAAAAACAAGAAAAAAGCCGACGCAAGGGAGACACTTCGTAAAGAAGTGTTCTCCCTTATTCAATTTTTATATAAAAATTGACACTTTCTACTTGAAAGTGTCATAGTGGGTTACGCACTTTCAAATGTGCGTAACGGGAGTACATATTTTTCAAACTAACCTATCTCAAAAATAAGAAAATTAAGTGATATTGTGAGACAGGTCTCACAGTGATATTTTGTGTTATCACGCAAAGTGATATTGAAACTTGCAGTTTCAGTGATATTATATTCGCCCAAAAAACTCGCGAAGCGAATATAACTTGGGCGTAGCCCAAATATAACTGCGTAGCAATATAACTCGCCGCCCGCGAATATAACTGTGGCACCTTCCTTACGGAGGGTGCCACAATCGAACGCCGGCTTTAGTGAATAAGTTTGTTAAGAAGCGTGTAAATCAGAGGCTGTATTTATTTTTGTATTCGTCGAAGGACCTGATAAAGAAGGGACTTTTGTGCTCTTTAAGGTAGCTCAGGTATTTGTGAACATCGTACTCGTCATTGTCAAGCTCAATTAAAGCTACCGCAATGTTGGAGCAGTGGTCGGCAATTCGCTCATAGTTGGTGATTAAATCGGAGAATACGAAGCCTTGGTTTAAGGTGCAGTTTCCGTTTTGAACTCTCTGAATATGGCGAAGCTTCAGCTCGTCACAGAGCATGTCGATGGTTTCCTCCAAAGGCTCAACCTTAATAGCGTCAGCGGTGCTGCCTGATTCAAAAGCCTTGACGGAAAGGGCGACAATCTCCTGAACGGCATCGGCGAGAACCTGAAGCTCGTGGTTTGCTTCGTGGGAGAACACAAGCTGCTTTTCGTGAATTTCTTTAGCGACATGAGAAATGTTTACAGCATGGTCACCGATACGCTCGAAGTCACCGATGGTGTGGAGGAATTTCGAAACCTCACGGCTCTGTTTGTTGTCAAGGTTGAGGCCTGTCACCTTTACAAGATATGTACCCAGCTTGTCCTCGTATTTGTCGATGGTTTCTTCCTTTTCCTGAGCAATCTGATATTCCTCATCGCTGTAGTCACTGACAAGCTTTATGGAGCGCTGAAGATTTCGCTCTGCTTTTTCCGCCATGGAGAAGATTACTTCGCGGCTCTGCTCAATGGCAATGGCAGGGTGGGTGAGGAATCTTTCCTCCAAACGGTCGAGAATATTAGCCGACTGGTCTGACTCTTTATCCTTGATAATAAAGCATACAAGTCTGTCGAATTGCTTTACTAAGGGCATAAGAATGAGTGTAGTTGCAAAATTGAATACTGTGTTGATTAAGGCAATGCTGATTGCATCGGCAGGAGCATCCATATAAGGGAAGTGGAAAATTGTATCAAGTCCCCAGCAGACAGGCGTCAGAACAATAGCGCCGAAGGTGTTGAAAAGAAGATAGATAATAGAAGCGCGTTTGCCGTTGGTTGTAGCGCCGATAGCGGAAAGAAGTACGGGCACCGAAGCGCCGATGCACATTCCGATAATCAGGTAGAGTGCGATTTCGTTGGTTATGGCAGAGGCTTCCACACCGTTCACAACAACTACCGTACCGATGGCAAGGGACTGCAAAATACCGATAGATGCAGAAGCACTCTGTAAAATTGCTGTGATAACTGCGCCTGCCAAAACTCCCAAAAAGGGATTTGAGAAGGAGGTCATCATGTTCCTGAAAACTTCGCTGTCGGAAAGGCCTCCCATAGCACCGCTCATAAGTTTCATACCACTCATAAGCACTGCAAAGCCCAGCATAATATCGCCGGTGTGCTTCAGAGCGTCTTTCTTGGAGAACATCTTGAGAAGCGTGCCGATGAGAGCAAAAATACCGCATATAAAAGCGGTGGTAAGCAGTTCTGTCCACCAGGGACCGCTGCCGCCGTCAACAGAGGACAGGGAGAGAATCCAGCCTGTGGCTGTGGTGCCGATGTTGGCTCCCATAATAATACCTATCGCCTGTGCAATGGTCATGATACCGGAGTTTACAAAGCCTACCACCATGCATGAGGTGGCGGAGGAGGACTGAATAACCGCGGTAACACCTGCGCCCAAAGCTACGCCTTTAATAGGATTGGAGGAAAGCTTCCAAAGTATGGTCTCAAGCTTGCTGCCTGCAACACGCTTCAGGGCGTCTCCCATTGCCGACATACCGTACAAAAACAGTGCAAGTCCGGTTACAAGAGAAAAAATCTCACTGATACCCATAAATACACGCCTTTCATATCTGCTTATTTAACAAAATATATCAGAGAATAACGCAGTCTAAATATATCAAAGAAATGTTAAATCAAAGGCTGAGAAATGTTAAATCTATGTAAAATCAGAGAAAAAGGTCGAAGAAAAAGCGACAACCGAGGCTGTCGCTTTTAGTGATTTTGACTATAGCTTTAGAACAGTACCCTGACGGTGGTGCCAACACCCAATTCACTCTCAATAGAAACCGAAGCACCCATGAATTTTGCGCCGTGCTTAACAATGGAAAGTCCAAGTCCTGTTCCGCCGATTTCCTTGGAATGACTTTTGTCAACTCGGTAGAACCTTTCGAATACCCGGTCCAGATCCTCTTTTGGAATACCGATGCCCGTATCTTTTACGGAAAATTCAACTCCGTCAATGCATTGACGCAATTTGACCTCAACCGTGCCGTTTTCCCTGTTATACTTGATTGCGTTTGAGATTATGTTGTGGATAATTTCCTCAACAATCAGTTCAGGACCTAAAATCTCAGCGTTGTCACCGCTTAGGGTGACGGTGACATTTTTCTTTCTATTTGCAAGGGGTCTCAGGCTTTCGATGATACGGCTTGTGCATTCCATAAGATTTATTTTTTCCGTTTTAACGGAGATTTCCTTCTCATCCAGCTGAGAGAGCTTTATGATGTCACCCACAAGGGTTATCATACGCTGTGATTCATCGTGAATCTTTCCGGCAAAGCCTTTGATGTCCTCTTCTCTTGCAAGGCCGTCGCGTATCAGCTCCGCGTAGCCTGAGATTGAGGTAAGGGGAGTTTTCAGTTCGTGGGACACATTTGCGGTGAATTCTCTGCGCATTTTATCCTGCTCATCGTGCTGTTCGGTAAGCTTGTGGAGTTTTTCGATAAGTTCCTCGTTTTGGGCGTCAATTTTCTCCACGAAAGGCATAAATTCCGGATAAATCTCGGACTGTTTCGGGTCTTGCAGGTTTATCTCGTTTATGGGCTCCACAATGGAGTTGGAAAGCCTACTGCTTATTATCAGGGAAACGACAGCGCAGATTAACATGATTAAGAGTATATAGGGAAGCAGAGTCACGAGCATGGAAATATAGGAGTACTGAGTTAAGTAAAGAAGCACCCATGTGCCGTCGGAAAGCCTTTTTGACGCACAAAGCTGTTTTTCGGTGAGCTTTGTGTACTCATAGCTGTAATTGACTTCTTCCCCTTTGATGTTTGTGGGCAAATTCGGATTTTCAGGGCAGTTTTCGCCCCTTATAATCTCCTGTCCGCTTTTATCGGTGACAATAACTCTGTCTGAAGTCTCCAAAGAGGCAATGTGGTCGGTGCCGTGTAATTCTACCATGTGTGAAAGGTAGGAAAACTCGGTTAAGAGGTTATCTTTTTGATTTGTGCTGTAGTAAGCGTAGAAGATGCCGGACACTATCAGCACAGAAATCAGCACAACCCCTATGCAGGAGGAAAATGTGCCGTAGAATATGCGTTTTTTCATGAGAGGTCCTCTCCTAATTTATAGCCTACTCCACGGATTGTGGTTATGAGGTATCCTGCCTCCCCAAGCTTTTGACGAAGTGTACGGATGTGAACATCAACCGTGCGGCTTTCTCCGTCAAAGGAGTATCCCCAAACATGGTTGAGGATTTGGTCCCGGGACAGAACCATGTCTCGGTTTTCAAGAAGATAGCAGAGCATCTCAAATTCCTTGTAGGTGAGGGTTACTTTCTCTCCGTTTACCTTAACCTTGTGCTTTTCGGGGGAAACGGTAAGAGGGCCGATTTCGTATTTATCCTCTGCAGAGGATTTGTCATCACTGCGTCTGAGTACCGCCTTAATGCGCGCAACAAGCTCCATCATGCCAAAAGGCTTCGGCACATAGTCATCAGCCCCAAGGTCAAAGCCCTTAACCTTGTCGTATTCGGCGGCTTTGGCGGTGAGAATTATAACCGGCAGCTTTTTTGTTGCCTTATTATCCCGAAGTTTTTTGAGGATAGAGAGTCCGTCTTCACCGGGAAGCATAATATCCAGCAATACCAAGGTTGGGAGTGCTTCATCCATAGCAGTCCAAAAGGCTTCGGGTGTGGGGAATCCTGTGGCCTCCATGCCCACGGAACCCAGAGTGTAGACTACCAGCTCGCGGATGTTTTCATCGTCTTCTACAAAATATATCATAGACTATCCTCCTTGAGATTGCTGTTTGTATCTTTATGTTTATGCTCGCTTACCCCCATGATAGCACAGTTTTGTTAAAAATAAAAGTTATTTTTGTTAAAGAAAAGAAAAACCGCATAAATACTGAAAAATTTGTTGAATTTTGCCTTTGAATTTCAGGGGAAAATATGGTAAAATATGAACAACTAAATTGGGATGAGGAAGAGTATATGGAAAAGGAGAAGCTTAAGTTTCAGGTAGGACAGAATGTAGTGTATAAGAGACATTGTGTTTATGTAATTACCGATATTAAGGAAGAAAAGATTTGCGCAGAGAAAAAGACCTATTATGTGCTTTCGTCGGTGTATGACAACAGAGCCTCAGTTTATGTTCCCACCGATTCGAAGGCGCTTACAAGTCAGATGAGAGAGCCTTTAAGTTTTGAAGATGTGCACGAAATCATTGAAAAAAGCAAAAACAGTAATGTGGAGTGGATAGAAGAACGGGGCGCGCGGTTTAAGTATTTTGATGAGCTGATGGCAAGATGCGAACTTGCGGAGGTTTTGCGTGCCTATGTGCTTGTTTCCCAACACAAAGAAGATACATTGAGCCGAAAACTGAAGTTTTTTGCTCATGATGAGAGAACCTTGCAAGCTGCACAGAACTTGCTTTGCGAGGCTTTTGCCTTTTCCTTAGACATGGCAAAGAGCGAGGTTATCCCTTACATAACCGAAAAACTTGGATAAACAACCAAAGGATAAAACCCTATATAATAATATAAAGATTTTTTAATATCCCAACACAACATTTACCCACACAAAAGAGGGGCTGTAAAAAACTTTCGTTTTTTTACAGCCCCTTTTTGTGTACTTTAGGAAAATTTCTTGTAAGTATTGATTAAAAATTATAATTGTGTTAAAATTATTATGTTATAAATTTAACAAAAATCACCCGAAAGGATGGTAAAAGTGAAAACTAAGAAACATTTTGCCTTAAGAGTACTGAGTATCCTGCTCAGTTTGATTCTTTTGGCAGCTGCTTTGCCTATGGCGGGAATCCTCAGCGCATCTGCAGGTGCAGAAGAGGGAATCTACCTTCGCGGCAGCATGAACGGTTGGAACTGCTCCGAGCAGTATAAGTTCGTGCCCGAGGGCAACAATATCTACACACTGGTTGTTTTTATGACCGGAAGTCAGTATGAGTACAAAGTCGGTACTCCCTCATGGTCAATAGCTTTTGGCGCTCAGAACAACAACAGCGCCAACGCCGTATTGGACCTTGACTCTGACTCAATCGTTAAGTTTACTGCAAATCTTAACACTCAAAAGCAGTCCTACGAGATTATGAACACCAAGTCCGACTTCACATTCGGCACTACGGCACAGACTATCGAAGCTGAAAACTACACCTTCGCTTTAGGTGCTGTCACGGTGCTTGACTCAGACACGGCCTCAAAGGGTAAGTATGTAGGTGACTTTGATAAGGGTGACAGCCTCAACTACGGTGTTACCGTAACAGGCGACAAGGCTATGACATATCGCTTCACGGTTTCTGTTGCAAGTAAGAGCGATGACGGTGCTTATAACTTTGTGACGGGCAGTGATGTGACTGAGGCTGACTTCACCTCAACCGGTGCATGGCAAACCTATAAGTCAATGGTATTCACAAAGACCCTAAACCCCGGCTACAACCGTATTACCATTGAAAATACCGCAGGTACATACAATGTGGATAAAATCACTGTTGAGCCTGCCGGCGAATATTCCGACACGGTAATCGAGGATGGTGCCAACATAAGCTTTGCAGGCTACGACAGCATCTCCGACACCGCTATAGTAAAGGACGGAAAGCTCGCAGATGCAAAAGCAGGGGAATATGTGTCACTCTTTGTGAATCCTAAGACTCCCGGTGTCTATGAGGTTTCATTAGGCTCTGCACAGATTTCCGATAAGCAGGTGCTTTTGGGCGACGCAGACGGTGACGGCAAGGTAAATGTTAAGGACGCAACCGCTATTCAGAAGCACGCGGCAAACCTCATTACAATTACCGGCGACGCTCTGATAAGCGCTGACTGCGACCGAGACGGCAAGGTAAATGTCAAGGACGCAACTGCTGTGCAGAAGTTCACCGCAGGCATTGCCGTTGATTCGCCTATAGGTGAAATTATTACTGTATCTGCTGGTCGCACCGTGTCCTCTCCCAAGGCAAAAATCGGTACAAGCAGAGAGGATATGGTTTCCGCCGATACCGCCACTTTGGTAATCGACGGCATCACCGAAGTTTTCGTTGAAGCCTTGGCTGACGGCTTGAGCGTTGACGCTCTTTCCTTTAAGTATATCCCCAATGTGGAAAAAATGGGTTACACCGCAAGTATTGAGGACGGTGTTGTTACCAGATTTGATACGGAATTTTTTGTAAATCAGTTTGGTATCACGGCCAATGAGGATATCGACTCATTGGATATTCTTCTCAGCGACGGCAACCGAGTCAATGTCACCGACATTAAGGCAAACGAGAAAAAGGTAGTCGGACTCGGACAGGACCACAACATCCTTTGGATTATTGCACGGTCAAAGGCCATTACAAGCTTTGAAATTCTCGGTAAAAAGAACACTGCCGACAAGGAGAAGGATATTGCTCTTGAGGGTTATGTAAGCACTCACGAGGGTTGGCAGAAAGCGGCGGATTATCCCTATTTTGAACTCAGTGCAAAAGAGTTCGGACTGGGTTTTGACAAAGAAATAACACTTAATAAAGTCTCCTTTGTAAGTACCAAAGAGGATGTTCCCACAACTGTGGTTGTGACAACCGCTTCAGGTAAAACCAAGGAACTTACAGGGACAACCCTCACAAATGCTGAACAGAGGGTTACAACCTTTGACTTGGGCGGTCTTGTTTCCTTCGGTTACTTCTTCGAATTCGAAAAAGACGCAACCGTTAATATGATTATGGCAGAGGGCGACACAACCTATGCAGGTGCCTCTGTAAATGTCAGCGACGCTTTGGACTATGAGCTCTTTGCAAACGGCCTTACCGAGAACGATTCCCGTGTAATTGCCAACACAGGAACACACATTCTCTCAAGTGAGACCGGCTCCGACAGAGAGTGGAGTTTAAGCTACGATATTTCCGGCTCGCCCTCCTTCTACGCTCCGAATACTCCTCTTGCCGAGGCTGCATACAACCTCACCATGGAGGAAATTTACAAGAGCATCAATACGGACCCCACCTTCGGGGATGTGTTCTACACAGGTACAAACTGGCAAAAGGTTTGGACCCGTGACACGGCTATCTCAATGCAGTATGTGCTCTCATGGCTCTTCCCCGAGATTTCCACAAACTGTGCCCGGGCTAAGGTGGTGGGTAAAGACGGACACCTGACCTTCGAAGAAGACACGGGTACAGGCGGTTCTTACCCCGTATCTACCGACAGAATGATTATGATGCTTGCTGTTTGGGAAACTTACCTTGCAGACGGCAACAAAGAAACCTTGGAATATTTCTATAACGTAGCCAAGAACACCATAGAGCAGGACTACGAGGTAGTTTACGACGAAGCCTCAGGCCTCTTCAGAGGTGAAACCTGCGGCCTTGACCACAGAGACAAAACCTACGGCGACTGGACAGGTGAGGATGACCAGAACGGTATCGTGAATATTGCCGAGAGCAAGGCAACCTCCACCAACATCATCTTCTGTCAGGCTATGAAGATTCTCTCCGAGAGTGCAACAATTCTCGGCAAGGGCGAGGCTGAGAGCAAGGCTTGGGCGGATTTGGCCGCAGAGCTGGAAAAGGCTATTACCGAAAGACTTTGGCATGAGGAACTGGGCACTTACGCTTCCTGGGAATATCCCGAGTTCATGGGTTCGCCCCTTTCCTACAAACAGGATGTGCTGGGCAACGGCTACGCAGTATGGTACAACATCGGCAGTGAAGAAATGATTAACTCCATTATGGAGAACTACACTCTTGTAAACTTCGGTGCAAATACCGTTTATCCCCAGAAGAACGCACAGCGCTGGACAGACTACAAGTATCACGACAGCGGTGTATGGCCGGGCTGGGAAGCAATCCTTATGATTGGCGCTGCAAATAATGACAACGAAAACAACCTCCTTGCCGAGGAGATTTGGAATTCCTGTATTCGCGGTGCAGTTGCCTGTCTTACCAACTACGAGGTTATCGACTACGAAACAGGCGAAGGCTTACATTCCACCCAGCAGCTTTGGTCAATTGCCGCTACAATGGCAGGCTATTTCAGAGTTCTCTACGGTATGGAGTACACCACCGACGGTATCACATTTGATCCCTATGTCCCCGAGTGGATGGAAGGTCCTTTCACCGTTACCAACTATAAGTACAGAGATGCTGTTCTCAATATGCACTTAATCGGCAAGGGCGACACAGTTTCTAAAATCTATGTCAACGGTGTGGAGAAGCCCGCAGACTATGTGTTCCCAACAGATGCAAAGGGCGAGTACACCGTGGAAATTCACCTTGAGGACAGCGGTGCTGCCCACAAAATTAACCTGAAGGACGCAAACACAGCAAAAGCTCCAAACGCTCCCACAGCAAAACTTTCCGGCAATAAACTCAGCTGGAATGCCATTTCTAACTGCACATATAAGGTTTGGACAGGCAATGAATATGTGGATGTACAGCAGAACAGCTACACTGTTGACACCTCAAAGTACGGTTGCTACTCGGTTGTTGCAGTTGACAAGACAACAGGCATTTGGTCTGAACTTTCAAAGCCGATTTCCTGCAATCCCACAGGCTCAAAGATTACGGTAAATGCTAATAACCTGGTGGACAACGCTTCAAATTCCAAACCTCTTACGGTTTCCGTGAATGTACCTGTTGACGGCACCTATGAGCTTTCCGTTATCCACACAAATCAGGGCGACGCTACCGCAGGTATAACCGCGGCTATCCGTTCGGTATATGTTGACGGCAAGGAAGTGGGCACGCTTGTATTCCCTGCAATGAACTTTGCAAACCAGATCAGTACGCATCTGACGCTTTCACTTACCAAGGGTACTCACGAAATTACGGTTAAGTACGATACAGCCAATTGGTACGACAGGAACATGTCTCAGGCACACGGACAGAGTCAGAACAATGTAACCTACAAAACAGTTGTACTTGAGCTGACAAAGGGCGATTTTTCGGGCTTTGGCGGTGGAGACACACCCACAGACACAAAGACTGTCTACTTCACCAATAACAAGGGCTGGAGTACAGTAAACGCTCACTACTGGATTGAAGGCGGTGAGGGGACGGAATGGCCCGGTGAGCAGATGAGTTATGTGGGACTGAATGAACACAACGAGCAGGTTTACAGCATTACCGTTGACAAATCCTTCCCCAACATCATATTTAACAACGGAGCAGGACAGCAGACCGTTAATATTACTTCGGGCGTTGAAGACGGCGTCGGTTTCTACCTCGAGTCGAATGTTTCGGGCAAATGGACGGTCGGCACATATACCTACACAGCACAGTAAATAAAGTATTAAACAAAATGCGGCATCCTCATAACAGAGGGTGCCGCATTCTTTGTGACAAATATTCAAAGGGATGATTAATTGGATGATAAACCTACAAAATAACAAGGTTTTTGACAAAACAATCCCCCGAGGGTAATCCTCGGGGGTGCGGATAATTTGTTATGAATCAGATAAAATACAAATTCTTTGGTTGTGAGTCCGTTCTGTAATATATAGGTCTGTGGTCATCACAGCCGAAATCGGGTATGTTTTCGAACTCAGGTATGCGGTTATCATCATCGAAATCAGGTCTGTCCTGAGGCATATTTTCGTGGTGGTGGCCTTTCTCAAACTCACAGTCAAAACCTACAATACTGCCTGTGAATGCGTCAATCTCGATTTCAAACTCACCCTCTGCGGTTTCAATCTCTACTTCGTAGATGAAGCTCCGGTGGCTTTTCTCAAGCTCAACCTCAACTTTGATTTCGTCGCCTGTTGTAATTTTTGCAGCACTGAGGGCAATTTCGATGGCCTTTTCCTCAGAAATCATCTCATCGGGGGTGGAAAAGGAGGGCTTTCCGGGTTTTTCGGGACAGTGGTTGTCGTCCTCCGGCTCAAACTCAACATTCAAAATAGCACCGGTCACAGCATGAATGTCATATTCATACTCGTAGCCGCCTGCGGTGAATTCAAGCTCGTAGTAGGGAGTACCGTCCTCCACATCAAAATCTCTGTCCTCAAATCTTGCATCCTCAAAGGCAACGCCTGCGTGAGCGAGTGCGATTTCCATTGCTTCCCTCAAGGTGATGAATTCATCATAGGTTGCAGGGGGGAGAGGCTTTTGGTCGGGAGTAGAGGGCTTGTGGTCACGGATAGGAGATTTTTCAAAATCGCAAATCTTACCGGTCTTTGCGTTTACATCACACTCGAATTTGAATCCGTTTGCGATAAACTCAAGCTCGTATATGTGACGGCCTTTTTCAAAGTCGTATTCCGACTCGATAAACTCAGCGTCCTGTGCCCAAACACCTGCGTAGGTGAGCGCGATTTCCTGAGCCTTCTCCAAGGTGATGTAAGCCTCATCGTAACTTGTACAGTAGTCATCTTTGTCAATTCCCACGAACTCAGGCTTGCAGTGGTGACGGTCAGCGGCTTTCTTTGCACAATTTGAAATCTCTTTGGCAAAACCCTCGAAAGGAGCCTGAGAGCTTGAGGAAACCTGAAGGATTACAACCTCTTTCTCTCCGTCAACAAAGCCGCCGAAAAAGCCTTTTTCAGCCATTGCGGACACAAGGCTGTCCATTGCCTGCTCACAGCTCATGCCGATGAGTGCCTCGAACTCGGACTTGATTTTCATAGCGTCAAGGTTGCCGGCTACAATGTTGGTGACATTGCCGTCTTCGTCAAACTCAATCTCAATCTGAGAAATTGCATCCATAATAACCGTGCCGACAAAGTCCAGCACAGCGTAGAGCTTTTCGCCGATTTTACATTGGGTGTCAAGCTGTACAAGGTGCTTCTGGATGTTTGTTGCGTCCTTGATGTTGACTGCTTCGTTTGCGTCAACATCGGCAAGAAGCTCCTCGTAAGAGTTGAGCATAAGGAGATCGGCAAGACACTTCTGAATTTCGGTGGCGTCCTTTACGGTAACGGAATTGTCGTTGTCGGCGTCACCGATGATGCCTACCAAGCATTCGTTTGCGGTGTCATTTGCGGCACTTGCAAAGGTTGTGCCCATAACCGCAAAACAGCTGAGAGCCATCACGAGTGCAAGTACGGTGCATAAAATTTTTCTCATGATTTCATCTCCTAATAAAAAATTTTTGTAGATTTTGTAGATTTATTGAGGGGAGATACCCTACACCTAAATTATAGGTGTCGGAAAAATCAAAATCAAGAAAAATCACAAATTATAGGAAAATTCTTAAAAAGTTCTCAAAAAATAACCATATTTCATTGTTCACGAAAAGCAAAAGGGGCTGTAAAAAAACGAAAGTTTTTTACAACCCCTTGTCGCTTTATATATTACGAATGTCACTTACAGATTGTAGGTGCTCTTTAGATAGCCCACAAGGGCAGGGGAAAACATCTTTGAAAGCTCCTCGGGTTTATCGGGAAGAGCAACGATGGTCTGATTTCCGCATCGAATCACATATCCGTACTGCTTGCCCAGTTCGTTTTTCAGCTTTTTTACATTATCCGCAGTAACCCTTGTGGTGCTCAGTGCTCCCGACAAAACCTCACCTAAACTGTTTTTGCCCGTAAATCCAAGGCCTCCGATGATGAAAACCAGGTTGCATCTTTTGAAGCTCTCCGTGAGTTTCTTTCCGAGCTGAGCAGGTGTTGTAGATGCCGCCACTGAATTAAAGTTAATTCCCAGGGGCGTCAGTTGTTTTTTAAGTGCCTTTTCACAGTAGCTTGTTCGTCTTGCAAGGTAAAAAATCAGGTCGGTTTTCACTGTGCTGACCTCCTTATAGTCAACTTTCGTTTTCGCTTAAGGTGAGGCAGTAACTTCGGTTGCCGGCGGCCGGGTGGTGGTTTCGGGTCTGTCGGTAACCTCGGGTACTACGGGTGTATCGGGAATGTTCGGTGTGTCCGGAATGATAGGTGTGTATTGCTCCGGCGGGTCGGTTTTCCATGTGGTTTCCTGCACCGCAGGCATAGCCACTTTCTTGAATATGGGCTTGACATTCAGGTTTTTCTGTACATTCTTGTAGCTTGTGTCCCATTTTTGGAACACATAATAGTAGCCGTTGGAAGCGGTCTTTCGCGGTGCTTCTTTCGGAGGAGTTGCATCCTTACCCTTGATAACCTGCTGTGTCAGTAAGACTTTGCCGTTTCCGTCATAGAATTTGACGGTGTAGGTAATTGCCTGTGCCATGTAGGGTATGTCTTCACTTCCCTCAAGTTTTCCCTTGCCGTCATACCAGGTTATGTTCTTTCGCTCAAGCTCGGCGCTGAAGGTGGAGTAAGCCTTTGAGGCAGGATACTGAGTCTCTGCCTTCTTAACGTACTTTTCGTAGTTTTCTCCCTCGCGAAGCTGACGGGCAACCACAACAGTTCTCATGTTATCGGCTTCGTAAGAACAGGTGGAGAGAGTGAGAATTCGGTCATTCTCGTTGATGGGAACATCCACATTTAAGTAGGAACGGACTTTCTGGTTGTAGATGAAGTTCATGTACTGAGCGTCGCTCTCGAACTCTCCCATAAGGTAATTGAATATCTCGTCGTTGGTGTTGGAGACATTTATCTTCATTACGGAGTAGATAATCCAGTCACCCTCGAGAGTAGGTGTGTCAAAGTGAACAATGGGGTGAGACTGATAAAACTTCAGGTTACCCGGATACTTGGTGAGCTGTGCGAACATGGAATTGTCGCTTCCCATGTTGTGACCGTGTAGGATAACATGGCGGTTTTCCGTGCCGTCAACACAGCGGTAATCAACGAAAATACTGCCGAAATCCGAGGGCTTTTCCTTGTAGTTGCGGTAGAGATAGTACTGACTATCAGGTGAATCTCCCTTGTGCCAAAGCACAGGATAGTCGATTTTTGTGTTGTCGATTTTAACCCAGCCGACAATTTCGTCGTTGATTTTCTTAAGGCCTTCCCAGTTTTTGCCGGTGGTTTCCGCAGTCCCTGTTGAATCGTCACTTGAGTCAGGGTTGGTGACTGCTTGGTAGAAAATATTTTGAATATCGGTTATGTCCGCCTTGTTGATTGCAGGGGAGATGACAAAGAAGTCCAAAAGCATATATGCACTCACCATAAAGGTGACCATGGCAACGAGTACGATTATTTTGAGTACGATACTTTTGACTGTGTCGCCTTTGTGAGGGATAAAGCTCATGATAAAGCTTTTCGGTGAGAATTTCTTTTTCTTCTTTTTGTCCCTATCCGCTGAAATTTCCCTTGAGTCTTCGGTGATTTTGGGTTCTTCTTTTTCTTCCGAAAGAGCGTTTTCTTCCGTGGCTTCTTCCGACATTTCACGGGTGCGGAATTCTGCGGTGCCGTCGGCTTCCTGCCGATTTTCAAGAGCTTCTTTGCCGACGATAATATATCCTTTGGGATTTTCCTTTCTGTCCTCCTCTATGAGGGTTAAGGCAAGGGCTGTGGCTTTTGCAACAAAGCTTATGTAGTCCCCTTTTATGTATCTGAGTGCAGGGAGCACAACTACCGTTTCGGTTTGCAGCCTGAAGCAGTATCCCGGATAATCCTGACCTTCTACCCACACGGGAAGCACGCTTATGTGAAGCTCATGCTCCTTTGTGAGTTTCGGCTCATCATCCGAAAACTCCTTTTCAGCCAAAGTAATGAGAGGAGTAAAGAGCCTTCTGAAAGAACTGCTGTCCTTGGTGTCAAGGGCATTTACATAGATGAAAAGCTCAGGCGGATTATCTATAGAAACGGAGTTCAGAAACTCCTTCTTAATCTTTTTGGGATTGGAATTGACTTCGGTTTTGAAAAGAATTCGGGCAGATGCTTCGCTGTCGAGAGTAAAGCCCAATTCTTTTATATGTTGTGAGATGAAGGTTACTTCCTCCCGGCTTGAACGGACAGAGTAAAGTTCGGTTCTCATATACATTCCTCCAAATAGGGTTTGATGTTATCTTACGGTGACCGCTTTCACGTTCTCCACAGCATCCTCTATAAGCTCGTCAAGGCGGGCGTCCTCTTCGGCATATCTTACGAACTTAAGCACAGGCTTGGTTCTCGGGTGCTTGGGAGTGAACACCGTACAGCAGTCCTCGTATGGCTCGATAGAGGTCTCAAAGGTGTCGATTTTCCGTGAAATCTGCACAATTTCTTCCTTATCCATGCCGATTAGGGGTCTGAATACAGGCATATCCGAGGCATCGTCGGTGCAGGCAATGGCTGTGATGGTCTGACTTGCCACCTGACCGAGACTCTCTCCCGTAATGAGTGCGGTGCAGTCGTATTTTTTCGCGATTATGCATGAAATTTTCATCATCATTCGTCTCATGATAATTGTGAACAGTTCCTCGTCACATCGGTCTTTGATGGTCTCCTGAATCTTTGTGAAGGGAACGGTTATCATCTCTATGGGCCCGGCATAACGGCTCACTTTCATAAGAAGTCTTTTCACCTTGTCCTCGGCCCGTTCCGAAGTATAGGGAGGGCTTGCAAAGTGAATTGCGGTGAGTTTTACGCCTCTCTTTGCCAGCATGTAGGCGGCAACGGGGGAATCAATACCTCCGCTTATGAGGATTGCGGCATTTCCGCCTGTGCCTACGGGGATTCCGCCGGCGCCCTTCTCGGCACCTGCGCGGATATATGCTCCGAAGTCGCGGATTTCAACGGTTACCTTGACCTGGGGGTTATGCACATCAACTTTCAGGTGGGGGAATTTCTCAAGGAGCAAAGCGCCCACCTCTCGGGAGATTTCGGGTGATTTCAGGGGGAATTTCTTGTCGCTTCGCTTTGCTTCAACCTTGAAGGTCTTTGCAAATCGCAGAGCGTCCTCAAGGTATTCGGGTGCTTTTGCGTAGATGTCATTCATGTCTTTTTCGCATACACATGCCCTTGAGAAGCTGACAATGCCGAAAACTCGGGAGATTCTGTCACAGACCTCGTCCATGTCCACCTCCCCCTGAGGAATAACGAATATAGTAGACTGTGCGATTTTCACTTTGAAGTATCCGGCACCGTAGAGGGCACTTTTGATGTTCTTTTTCAACGCGTCCTCAAAGGAAAAGCGGTTCAGTCCCTTAAGTGCGATTTCGCCTAATTTTATAAGTACAATTTCTTTCATCTGTTATTTCCTTCTTGCAAGATTTTTGAGACCGTTTTTGAGGCTTTCTGTGAGTGCGTCACAGTCCTCATAGGTTGAATGTTTCGAAAAGCTTACTCTTATGGCGGTGTCGATTATTTCATCGGGAAGCCCCATACTTGTAAGCACTCGGCTTTTGCCTCCCTTTGAGCATGCACTCCCACTGCTGACGAAAACGCCGTCTCCCGACAGGTGATGAAGCATGGTTTCGCTTCTTATTATGCCTGTGGAGAAGTTGAGGATGTAGGGGGAAGCGTCCTTAGGGGAATTTACGGTGATTCCCTCAATCTCAGAAAGCTTTTCGCGAAGATATGTGTTGAGGGCTTTGACACGGTTATGTGAGGCTTCTACTGAAAGCTCCGAGACAGCCACACCGAAAGCACCGATAAGGGGCATTGCCTCTGTGCCGCCCCGAAGCTCTTTTTCCTGCTTGCCGCCAAAATGTTGGGGGATGAGCCTTGTGCCCTTTTTGACATAAAGTGCGCCGACACCTTTCGGGCCGTGAATTTTGTGTGCAGAGACACTCAGGAGATTTACCCCCAGCTTTGCGACTTTAATGGGAGTTTTGCCGAAGGCCTGCACAGCGTCACAATGCAGGACTGCAGGGGAGTTTTTACGCTTGATAATATTACTCAAATCAGAGATGGGGTTTACGGCTCCGGTCTCGTTGTTGGTGTGCATAACGGAGACCAATACGGTGTTTTCGTCTATCTTTTCAAACGCTTCGTCTATGCTGATTTTTCCGCTTTTGTCGGTTTTGAGAAACACAACATCATAACCCATGCTCTTGAGTTTTTGCATTGGATCATAGACTGAGCTGTGTTCCGCAGCGTCTGTGACGATTTTGTTGCCCCGGCGCTTCATAGCTTCGGCCACACCGAAAATTGCCAGGTTGTTGGCTTCCGAACCGCCGCTTGTGAAGTAAATCTCCGCAGAGTCTGCACCTATAGCTTTTGCTACAGTCTCCCGGGCCTTTGTAAGCTCTTTTGATGCTTCAAAGCCCAAGGAGTGCAGAGAGGAGGGATTTGCGAAGTTTCCCCTCATAAGCTCCATGGCTTTATTTGCTGCCGCTTCACTCACTTGAGTGGTGGCGCTGTTGTCCAAATAGTGTAGATTCATGATACAGTTATCCTATATTACAATATTTATTCATCATAATTATACAACATATCTCTCAAAAAGAAAACAGGTAAATTTATAATAATTTCAATTTATTTGAGCAAAATTAATGTAGGTGATGTAAAATGATGACAAAACAGGCATATTCAAAGCTTGTAAAGGAGAAGTCCAAGGGCAGTTCCGTGGTGAAAAACTGCATTTGGGCATTTTTGGTAGGGGGACTAATCTGTGCTTTGGGCGAGGGAATTGCACAGCTGTTTTTGTACCTGAAGCTTGAGGAAAAGGACGCAAGAACTCTGACCTCGGTAGTGCTTGTGTTCTTGGGAGTGCTGTTAACCGCTTTGGGACTTTACGAAAAGCTTGCAAAGCACGCAGGGGCAGGAACTCTTGTGCCCATTACGGGCTTTGCAAACTCCGTTGCATCTCCAGCCATTGAGTTCAAGTCCGAGGGATTTGTTTTGGGAGTGGGTGCAAAGATGTTCACTATCGCAGGGCCTGTAATCGTCTACGGAATTTCCGCAGGAATGATTTATGGCTTGATTTATTGGTTCTTTACTCAGGTTATCAAGTAGAAAAGGCTTGGCCGATAATCTCGGTCAAGCCTTAAATACTTTTTTGAAAAATTCTTTTATTTTACTTGTTGCTTTGGATTTTTTTGGTTCCGGAAATGGTTTATCCAACACCCAAGGCAACTCAAAAGCATTTGCTATCGAAACAGTAAAATAATCGTCTGTTTGTTCATTCGGAGAAGAAAAACCATCGGTAATAACAATGTTAAAAAACAGATTATCGTGTATGTCAATTTCATATTGTCCCATAGTTGTTACTTTTCCGCAAACGGTATAGTCAATGCCGATATATTGAATTGTATCATGTAATTCAACACTCATACATTCATCAGGCTTTGCTATATCCACACCTAAGTCAGATAAAAAAGATTCAAGTGTTGGGAATTTACCAGCTATTTGAGCATAAAAATTTTCACAGTAATCACATTCGCAAAGAGAGTGTGTTTTATAGTATTCTATGGTTTTCTCAATATCAACTTCAAATACATATTCATCTCTTTGAATTTTAGTCATGCGGCACACCTCGCTTTATTTATATGGAGTCCAAAATTATGCGGAGATTTTCGTCGGAATACTCTATCTCCGAAGAGAAAAGCCTCATTAGTTCAACCTGGTTTTCTCTTGTAAAGTCTCCTGTTTTCTCAAAGATTAATTTTGCGGCACAGTAGAGGAATCTGTACATAAGCTCTGCGAATTTTGCAACCTGACGGCAACTGCTCTTATTACAGGCAAAGTGGCGGTAAATCAGGTAGACGGCAAAGTTTTCGTATTCCGTCATTCTGCTTGACATGTGTCTTGCAAACTCCGGGTTTTCCTCTTCCTTGCAGTTGCTTATGAAAAATGCCAAAAGCCTGTCCCACTCTGTGCTGAGACGCTCAAGTGAAAAGAGAAACCTTGCAAAGGATAAAAGCGTCACCTTTGCAGGTTCTGTGTTCAGTGTATAAAGTGCGCCCGAAAACCTTTCTGCCACGGTTAAATCACGGTTTTGCAGAAGTTTTATTATATCGTCACGCAAGGATATTTCTTCGCAGGGGGAGGTTTCGCTGTTTATGAGCATCATTGGTTCCTGCCTCAGAATTATTATCCTTGCACATTCCTCGCAGGCAAGTCCCAAACCCGATTCTGTTCTGTCTGTAAATTCATTGTGAAATCTGGGGTGTTGTCGGCAGATTTCACAGAGGTGTTCTTCGCCGAACTCGGTGATAATATCGCAGAGGTTTTTGCCGTTGAGAAAAGGACATCTTTCATTTTCGTCCGGGATGAAGCAGGGAGTGTCGCCGTGGCGTATGTTTTCGGCAAAACGCCTTGCAAATTCACCGCCTTGGCTTCGGTAAAAGCCGTAGGTGTTTAGGTCGATGTCAATTTCCCATCCGATACAGCAGTTGTGACGGCATTTATCAGCAATGCAGGTAAATTCTCCGTAGTAATCGGGATAAACTTTCAGCATGGACTTTCCTCCCTTTCGTTACATTAGGATTATATCACATAAGCACGATTTTTCAAATATAAAGGTCTTTTCAAAAGAACATTTTTCTGCTATACTATATATAGTATTAAAGACTCTGCTTTTTCCGATATTTTGAAAGGTGAAAAAAACTTTCGAAAAAGTGTTGACTACCGTAAAAAGTTATGTTACAATGGCAGTACCTCGGAAAAGGGGTTTATTTTTTTGTGCCCTTTTTGAGGGAGGCTGGAATATTTCCGAAAAAACACGGGAGGTGCCGTTATTAATGAGAGTAAAAATTGTTCTGGCATGCACAGAGTGCAAACAACGCAACTACAACACCATGAAGAACAAGAAGAACGATCCCGACAGACTTGAAATGAACAAGTACTGCAGATTCTGCCGTAAGCATACTCTGCACAGGGAAACAAAGTAAGGCGGAGGAAAAACATGGCTGAAAAGAAAAAGATGAATGTTTTCAAGCGTTTCTTTAAGTACATCCGCGAATGCTTCGGTGAGCTTAAGAAAATCACTTGGCCTACATTCGGTACAACTACTAAGAATTTCGCTATCGTACTCTTAGTAATCCTTATTGCCGGTGTGTTTATCTTCGCACTTGACCAGGGCCTTTATGCCCTGCTTGGTCTCATCAACATCGAGAGCAACCTAAGCTCTGCTCTTAATGTTAATCCCGTTACCACTCAGGCAGTTACCGAGGCAGTAACCCAGGTTGCTACAACGGTTTCTGAGGCAGTAACAACAGTCGCAACTACAGTTGCCGGCTAAGCACAGTTGTCTTATACTTATTTGAAAGGATGATTAGCTGTGTCCGATGAGGCAAGATGGTATGTAGTCCACACTTATTCCGGTTATGAGAATAAGGTTGCTTCCAACCTTATGACTACGGTTGAGAACAGAAACCTGCAGGATATGATCCTCGAGGTCAAGGTTCCCACCGAGACTGTCACCGAGATTAAGGATGACAAAACAAAAGAGGTTGAGCGTAAGCTTTTCCCCGGTTATGTTTTTGTCAAAATGATCTACACCGATGAAACTTGGTATGTAGTTCGCAACATCCGCGGCTGCACAGGATTTGTCGGTCCCTCTTCGAAGCCCGTGCCTTTAACCGAGGCCGAGGTTTACAGAATGGGTGTCGAAACCCGCGTTGTTGAGGTTTCGTACAAGGTCGGCGATACTGTTCGCATCATCGACGGTCCTTTGGAGGATTTCATCGGTGTTGTAGACGAGCTTTCCGTCGACAAAAACTATGTTCGCGTCACCGTTTCTATGTTCGGCCGCGAAACTCCTGTTGAGTTCGAGCTTAACCAGGCAGAACTTTTCACAGACTGATTTAGTAAGCAATATAGAAGTTCAAAAGCATTGAGAACTTCTATGGAGGGGCGAAAAACGTCCCTTGTGGGAGGAACATAAATTTATCAGAGGTGTTCCGCCATCAACCACGAATTTTGGAGGTGCAAACACAATGGCTCAGAAGGTAGTCGGCTTTATTAAGCTTCAGATTCCTGCCGGCAAGGCTACTCCGGCACCGCCTGTAGGACCTGCACTTGGTCAGCACGGCGTTAACATTGTTGCGTTCACTAAGGAGTTTAACGAGCGCACTAAGAACGACATCGGTATGCTTATCCCTGTCGTAATCACTGTTTATGCAGACAGATCTTTCTCTTTCATCACAAAGACTCCCCCTGCAGCAGTGCTCATTAAGAAAGCTTGCGGTATTGAGAAGGCTTCCGGCGTTCCCAACAAGAACAAGGTAGCAAAAATCAACCAGGAGCAGATCAGAAAGATTGCAGAGACAAAAATGCCCGACCTTAACGCAGCATCCATCGAGACAGCTATGAGCATGATCGCAGGTACTGCTCGTTCAATGGGCGTAGAAGTTGTCGACTGATTTTAATCCGGGTGGGAGGAATTTTCCGCTTAACCACCTAATAATGGAGGAAATAATCTTATGAAACACGGTAAAAAGTATGTCGACAGCGCAAAGCTTATCGACAGAAGCAAATTATATGATACAGACGAAGCACTTGACCTTTGCGTAAAGGCTGCAACCGCTAAGTTCGACGAGACTATCGAGCTTCATGTTAAGCTCGGTGTTGACTCCCGTCACGCTGACCAGCAGGTTCGCGGTGCTATCGTTCTTCCCAACGGCACAGGTAAGGATGTCCGCGTTCTTGCTATCTGTAAGGGCGACGCCGAGAAGGCTGCTCAGGAGGCAGGCGCTGACTTCGTAGGTGCTGAGGATATGACACAGAAGATTCAGCAGGAAGGTTGGATGGACTTCGATGTTCTCATCACAACTCCCGACTGCATGGGTCTTGTAGGCCGTCTCGGTAAAATCCTCGGTCCCCGCGGACTTATGCCTAACCCCAAGGCAGGTACAGTTACTCCCGACATCGCTAAGGCTATCAAAGAAGCTAAAGCAGGTAAGATTGAGTACCGTCTTGACAAAACAAACATCATTCACTGCCCCATCGGTAAGGCATCCTTCGGCAAGGAGAAGCTTCAGCAGAACCTTGAGACACTTATGGAGGCTATCGTTAAGGCAAAGCCCGCTGCAGCAAAGGGTCAGTATATCCGTTCCTGCGCAGTAGCATCTACAATGGGTCCCAGCGTTAAGCTCAACCCCAACAAGTTCACTGCAGTTTCTGCAGCTGAATAATTTATTTCGGTATCTTCTGCTTTTGCAGAATATATAATTCGCTGTTCTAAAGACAGCAGGTGCGCTTTAGCGCGTAACGGTTTTCCTACCTGCCGAGGAAGAAGCAATTTACATTTATGTAATTGTCGCCTCTTTCTGCCTTTAGAAAGAGGCTTCTTTTATGAACTGCGTTATAATTTTAACGGAGGTGAAATCATTGCCCAGTCAGAAAGTTTTAGAGCTTAAGAAGCAGCAGGTTGCTGACCTTACCGACAGACTTAACAAGTCCGTTACCGGTCTTCTCGTATCCTACGAGGGTATCAGCGTTGCTGATGACACAAAGCTCAGAAAAGAACTCCGTGAGGCAGGTGTTGAGTACACAGTTACCAAGAACACCATTCTCACAAGAGCATTTGCACAGACAGGTCTTGAGGGTCTCAACGAGCACCTTTCAGGTACTACTGCAATCGCTACAAGCGATGAGGACTACGCTGCAGCTGCAAGAATCCTTTGCGGTTTTGCAGACAAGTCCAAGACAGGTTTTACCGTTAAGGGCGGTTATCTCGACGGTGAAGTGATCTCTATGGATAAGATCACAGAGCTTTCCAAGCTCCCCACAAGAGAGGTACTTCTCGCAAATGTTCTCGGTGCATTCCAGGCACCTATCGCAAGCTTTGCGCGTGCTATCCAGGCTATTGTTGACAAGGGTGGCGTAGAGGCTTGTGACACAGCTGAGGCTCCTGCAGAGGAGGCAGCAGCTCCCGCTGAAGCTCCTGCTGAGGAGACAGCACCCGCAGAGGCACCCGCTGAGGAAGCTCCTGCAGCAGAGTAATTCTGCAACAAAGAAATTAAAAATTAACTAATTATTGGAGGTTTTAGAAATGGCATCTGAGAAGATTACAGCTATTATTGAAGAACTTAAAACCCTTACAGTACTCGAGCTTTCCGAGCTTGTACACGCTGTTGAGGATGAATTCGGTGTATCCGCTGCAGCAGCAGTTGCAGTTGCAGGTCCCGCAGTAGCAGCAGCTGCTGAGGAAGAGAAGAGCGAGTTTGACGTTATTCTTAAGTCTGCCGGTGCAAACAAGATTGCAGTTATCAAGGCAGTTCGTGAGGCTACAGGTCTCGGTCTTAAGGAAGCTAAGGAAGTTGTTGACAACGCTCCTAAGGCTATCAAAGAGGCAGTTTCCAAGGATGACGCTGAGGCTCTCAAGGCTAAGCTCGAAGAGGCTGGCGCAGAGATCGAGCTTAAGTAATTTAACGCTCATCTTTATTTTTAATCCGTTAAGCAAAGTAAGGAGTAGGGAAACCTGCTCCTTTTTTGTGCCCCAAAGTCAAATACAAGGTGCTGTTGATTCTGATGTTGACAGGCGGACACGAAGGCCCTATAATTTATGTATAAAGTTCTGCGAGGTGCACTATGAAGATTATAACTCATGACGATATTATGAATTTGGGAATTACTCCCGAGGAGGCGTACGCCTGGTCGGAATATGTTATCGAGCATAAAGACGAGGCAATGCTCCCTGCTAAAATCAGCATCAAGCCTCAGGATATGGAGGGCGTTTTCTGTAATGTTATGCCCTGCTACTTCGGTGACTTCGGCGGTGTAAAAATGGTTACAAGATATCCTGACCGTGCTCCGAGCCTTGACAGTCAGCTTATGCTTCTTGACACATCCACAGGCAAAACTCTTGCTTTGGTGGATGCCAACTATATTACCGCCTTGCGTACAGGCGCGGTTTGTGTCCATTCATTGCTTAAATTTGCCGTAAAGGATTTCTCGGTTATCGGCATGATGGGACTCGGAAATGTGGCAAGAGCTACCATGATGATTCTTGCCGCCAAGGTCAAGGACAGACCGCTCACCGTAAAACTGCTGAAATACCAAAACGAGCACGAGCTTTTTGCAAAGCGTTTTGAGACTGTTTCGGATAACATTACCTTTGAATATTGCGATACACCCGAGGAACTTGTGGCGGGCTCGGATGTTGTGATTTCCGCTGTTACCTACGCAGGTCAGAATATTTGCGAGGATAAATACTTCAAGCCCGGTGTGGTTGTCATTCCTGTTCACACCTTGGGTTTTACCAACTGCGACCTGTTTTTTGACAAGGTTTATGCCGACGATTACGGTCATGTTAAGCATTTCAGATATTTTGACAAGTTTAAGAAGTTCGCTGAGGTTTCCGATGTAGTAAAGGGTAAAATACCCGGTCGAGAGTCCGATGAGGAGAGAATATTGGTTTACAATATCGGTATTGCACTACACGATATTTACTACGCAGGACAGATTTTCAGGAAATTTGGCGACAAAGCAAAAGAGATTCGGTTTGAAGCCCCGAAAGACAGATTTTGGATTTGATTATGATGTATTCAGAAGTATTACGAGACCTGGAAAGCATAGAAAATCTCAGGACTAAAGATGTCGATCGATACAATAAAAGGCTTATAAAGGAAAAGGCGGATGTGAGCGACCTCCGTGAGCATATTCTTGAAAATCAGCTTCTCCACAGAACCTACTTCCAGGTGTCTATGGGAGTTTTGCCCACCAACGAGCAACGGTTTAGGTTCATTGAGGAGAATTTTGAACTTTTGCAGGACTGGTGGCATGTTGACCAACTGATTCAGTTCCTCAAGAAGCCTGTGGACTTCGACTACGCCTTTGAAAAGGCGAAAGAATACATAATGTCCGAGTATGCCTTCGCAAGGCGGTGGGGATATGTGCTTCTGCTTGCAGGACTTCAAAAGGATATTTCTCACACTAAGGCCATTCTCTCTCTAATGAAAGATGATGAGGAATATTATGTTCAAATGGCTGAGGCTTGGCTCATTGCCGACTTGGGTGTTTACAATATCGGTGAAGTAAAAGAATTTCTCTCAAACACAAAGCTTAAGTATAACATTACGGGAAAAGCGGTGCAAAAGCTCTGCGACTCCTTCAGAATTTCCAAAGAGGATAAGGAATCCTTGAAAAAACTTCGACCGAAACTCAAAGAAAACTGAAAAAAGCTATGATGAAAATTTCCTTCATCATAGCCTTTTTGTTTGATAGGAAAAAACAAACAGTATAATTTTAACTTGCTATTCTTCCATTTGCTTGCCGAGAAACGCAGCCGCAGACTGAGCCAATTTAATCTCGGTTTCACCGGGAACATTCATGGAGTCGCTGGCAAGCATAACCACGGCGCCGGTAACATCTCCTGCGGCAATGATAGGATAAATCACCGCCGCGTTGTGCTCAATTCCCTCCACGGGCTGAACAGGGGAGATGTCCTCTCTGTGGGCGGCAAAACTTCGTCTGTTTTCCATGTAACCCTCCAGGGCCGAGGTGATTCTCCTCTCCAAAAACTCCCTTTTGGAAACGCCTGCGGCGGCAATAACATGGTCGCGGTCGCAAATTATGGTGGGCAAACTGCTGATTCTTGACAGCACATCGGCATATTGCGATGCAAATACCGAAAGCTCACCCACAGGCGAATATTTCTTAAAAATAACCTCACCGTCGGTGGCGGTGTAAATCTCCAGCGGGTCGCCCTCGCGGATTCTGAGAGTTCTGCGGATTTCTTTAGGGATTACCACTCTTCCCAAATCGTCGATTCTGCGAACGATTCCTGTTGCTTTCATATATATGAACCTCACCTTTCATCAAAAACAGAGATTATAAGAAGCAGCCGAAAACCGTTTACCGGGCTACTTCGTGATAAATCTCCTCTAACCTTATAAATGGTACTGTTATTATCTGTAATTGCGGGTGAAATATACCGCAGAATAATGTTTAATTTCCATGTGTTATTTTGTCGGGCAATACGAATTTTACGGTGGAATTTTTTGGAATAGTTTGTTAGCTTTTTTGCTTTTCGGTAAACTTGGTAAAAATCACGGACAAACATATGAGAAAACCGCGGAGTTTGAAGTTTTTTTGAACATTATGCCGTATTTTGACAAGGTGCTTGCTCTATTGCGAAATATGATGTATAATAAAAGCGTATGTGACACATTATGGAATGTTTATTTGCAAAAGAAAGGAGAGGGCTAATGGACACACCGATTGTTGAAGTATCTTTGATTCAAACTATAATACAGTATGTTAACTATTTTGTTGCCTTGCTCTTTATAATCTGCTATTCCTATCAGATATTTTACATATTAGTTGCCTTTGTACGCAAACCGGTTAAGTTTAAGAAAACCGATGAGTTGAAGAGGTATGCTTTTCTCATTGCCGCGAGAAACGAGGAGGCTGTTATCGCAAACCTTGTGGACAGCATAAAGAAGCAGATGTACCCTACAGAACTCATTGATGTTTATGTTGTGGCGGACAACTGCAATGACAACACCTGCGATGTTGCAAGAATGGCAGGAGCGATTGTTTACGAGCGTTTCAATAAGGAGAAGGTGGGCAAGGGTTATGCTCTTGATTACCTTTACAGTCAGGTAACCGAAATGTGCGGTGACGACTACTATGACGGCTACTTTGTTTTTGATGCGGATAACCTCCTTGATAAACGCTATGTGTCAGAGATGAACAAGGCCCTTTGTGCAGGGCATAAGATTATCACAAGCTATAGAAACTCTAAAAATTACGGCTCAAACTGGATTTCTGCCGGTTATGCTCTTTGGTTTATGCGTGAGTCAAAGCACCTGAACAACGCCCGAATGATTCTCGGGACAAGCTGTGCAGTTTCGGGTACCGGCTATCTTGTAAGCTCCGAGATTATGAGACGCAACAACGGTTGGAAATTCTTTTTGCTTACTGAGGATATTGAGTTTAGCATCGACAGTATTCTCAGGGGCGAGAAGATTGCATATTGCAACACCGCCCGCTACTATGACGAACAGCCTACCAAGTTCTCCACCTCTTGGAATCAGCGAATTCGCTGGACAAAAGGTTATTTTCAGGTGTTCAAAAAATACGGCAAGGATTTGCTTCGGGGCCTTTTCGGTACAAACGCATTCTCCTGCTTTGATATGACTATGAGTATCCTTCCTGCGGCTGTGCTCTCTATTTTCAGCGTAATTGTGAATATCGTAACTATCAGCCTTTCCATTGCAACGGGAACAAGCGTGTTGGGTGTTATTTGGTCAACTACCGAATCCGTTATCAACTCTGCCCTGATGATGTACGCCCTTGCTATTTTAACAACCCTTTCGGAATGGAAAGAAATCGGCACAACTACTCCCAAGAAATTTCTCTACATTCTCACCTTTCCTATATTTATGTACACCTACATCCCCATTGCCATTGCGGCAATATTCACTAAGGTACAGTGGAAACCTATCAAACACAGCGTTCAGATGTCCATTGATGAGGTGAGCAAGGGCAAGAAAAAGACAGGTGAAAAGAGAAAGCTAAGTGTTGAGAATAAAAAAGAATTGCCCGAAAAGAGTAAGAAAGTTAAAAAGTAAACAGGTATAATAATACAGGGACTGTGAAAATCACAGTCCCTGTTGTTGTATGAAAGCGTATTAAACTGTAAACATAAGTCTGCCGTAGGAGGGATAGGGCCAATACTGAGCGTCGGTGTATTGCTCCATTTCGTCACTGACCTTCCTCAGCTTGTTCATGGTGCCCAGTACCTCGTTGCAGTAAATATAAGCAAGAGAGAGTGCGTCACCCTTGTGATTATGAGCTTTGTTGACAGCTTCTTCAAGCTCGTTGCAGTACTGACTGAACTTGATGAGCAAATCGGAAAGCTTTGCGATTAGCTCGATTTCTGCCTTGGGATTGATGCCGGCTTCAAGCTTTTTCATGGAGACAGCTGTGTTCGAAACCTCTCCTACAAAGCGTGAAACAGCAGGGAAAATGTCCTTTCTTGCCATATCAAGCATTGTGAGTGCTTCGATATTGATGGTCTTTGAGTAGCTCTCAAGGAGAATTTCGGTACGGGCATGAATTTCGCTTGCGGTATATACCTTGTTCTTCTCGAAAAGCTTAATGTTTTTCTCGTCGCCGTAATGCTCCATTGCCTCGGGCATGGTGCGGTAATTGCAGAGACCTCTTGACTTTGCCTCTTCAAGCCACTCCTCGGCGTAGTTGTTGCCGTTGAAGATAATGCGGTGGTGGTTTCTGTAAACGTCACCGATGATTTTTTCCACATCTTTTTCTACATTATCGGACTTTTCAAGAATGTCTGCGAACTGAGATAGCTGTTCGGCAACGATGGTGTTAATTATGATATTGGGACAGGCAATGTTGAGAGAGGAACCCAAGCTTCTGAACTCGAACTTGTTGCCTGTGAAAGCAAAGGGAGAGGTGCGGTTTCTGTCGGTGGTGTCCTTCTTAAATTCGGGGAGAGCATCAACTCCCAAACCCATTTTTGCCCGTTTAACGCCGATGTATTCTTCGCCGTTTGCAACTGCCTCCAAAATCTCCTCAAGCTCCGAGCCTAAGAAAATTGACATGATTGCGGGAGGTGCTTCGTGAGCGCCTAAACGGTGGTCGTTGCCTGCGGTAGCAACTGAGATGCGCAGCAAATCCTGAAATTCGTCAACACCCTTGATAACTGCCGAAAGGAAAAGCAAAAATTGCTTGTTTTCAAACGGCTTCTTTCCCGGACGGAACAGGTTTTCGCCTGTGTTTGTGGAGAGCGACCAGTTGTTGTGCTTGCCTGAACCGTTGACTCCCTCAAAGGGCTTTTCGTGGAGAAGACAAACGAAGCCGTGTTTGGGAGCGAGATTTTTCATAACTCTCATAGTGAGCTGGTTTTGGTCGGAGGCAAGGTTACAGCTTGTGAAGATGGGGGCGATTTCGTGCTGGCAGGGAGCTGCTTCATTGTGTTCTGTTTTAGCAAGAACACCCAGCTTCCATAGCTCACGGTCCAAATCTTCCATGAAAGCGGCAACTCGGGGCTTGATTGCACCGAAATAGTGGTCGTCCATCTCCTGACCTTTTGGGGGACGCGCTCCGAAAAGGGTGCGTCCTGTGTACATAAGGTCGCGGCGCTCCAGATACATCTCTTTGTCGATGAGAAAGTACTCCTGCTCGGCACCTACAGATGCATTTACATGGGTAACATCATCTCTGCCCAGTGCTTTCAGCAGACGAACAGCCTCTGCGCTGATTCGCTCCATAGAACGAAGCAGAGGAGTCTTTTTATCGAGCACCTCTCCTGTGTAGGAAAGGAAGATTGTGGGAATATAAAGGGTGTTGCCCATTACAAAGGCGTATGAGGTAGGGTCCCAGGCAGTGTAGCCTCGTGCTTCGAAGGTGGCTCTGATACCCCCTGAGGGGAAGGAGGAAGCGTCGGATTCGCCCTTGATTAGCTCCTTGCCGGAGAATTCCATAATCACCTTTCCGCTGTCGGCAGGTACAATAAAGCTGTCGTGCTTTTCAGCGGTGATGCCTGTCATAGGCTGGAACCAGTGTGTGAAGTGGGTACAGCCAAGGCTCAGTGCCCATTCTTTCATGCCGTTTGCAACCTCATTTGCCATGGAGTTGTCAAGGTGTTGGCCGTTTTCAATGGTGCTTTTGAGCGCTTTGTAAACTTCCTCGCTCAAAAATTTTTTCATAGCCTCATCGTTGAAAACCATGGAGCCGAAAAATTCGGGAATTGAATTCATTAAATATCCCCCTATATAAGTAATATTAATATCCAATAATAACTATAATCTATAATCATCCGCCTTGTCAACCATATTATTTGAGTTGCGGGAACTTTCATGATATTTGTTATTATTCTTTGTTGTAATTGGCAATAATTTGTGATAATATATGTGTCAAGGATGTGATTTTATGTTAGTAGCTTTTATTGTATTTTTCATATTATTTGTAGCACTTGGAGTCATTACCCTCACCGGCAGGTTTAATTCCTTTATAACCGGCAACAAGGTGGATGAAGAGGGCAATCCTGTTTACAACGATAAAGCCGTTGCTGAATTTTTGGGCATAGTTATGTTTATGTTGGCATTTTCGGCTCTTTTGGGTGCTCTGGGCTATCTGATTCCGGGTGCGTCTTTCCTTGTTATCTGCGCTCCTGTAATCTTTATCGCGGTTATGATTTTTGCCCTTGTTTACGGCAGTAAGGAAGGCAGATTTAAGAAAAGACGACGCGCTCGCAGATACAGAGCAAGCAGGTACAGAAAGTAACCGGTTTTTGCTTTTCAAACCGAATGAAAACGCTTATTTGTGTTTGAAAACTATGTAAGGTAAAGCATTAATTTGATTTTGCGAAGAAAAAGGCTATGGCAGTACAAAATCGCCATAGCCTTTGCTTATGTTATGTGATTTCTGTGATTAGAATACGAGTTTTTCCTCAATGTAGGAAACAAGATCGGAAATGGGAAGTCGCACCTGCTCCATGGTGTCACGGTCGCGGACAGTTACACAGCCGTCCTCAAGGGAGTCAAAGTCATAGCAGATTGAGAAAGGAGTACCAATCTCATCCTGACGGCGATAACGCTTTCCGATAGAGCCTGCATCGTCAAAGTCAACCATAAAGTGCTTGGAAAGCTCGTCAGCCACCTTTTCGGCTTCTTCGGAGAGCTTCTTTGAAAGGGGAAGTACAGCTGCCTTGAAAGGAGCAAGGAAAGGATGAAAACGAAGCACAACTCTTGTATCCTTTTCGTCGATAACCTCCTCGTCATAAGCCTCGGTGACGATGGTGAGGAAAAGTCTCTCAACGCCGAGAGAAGGCTCAATAACATAGGGGATGTATCTTGAATTGTCTGAGGGGTCAAAGTATTCCATTGACTTGCCGCTGACTGTCTGGTGCTGGGTGAGGTCATAGTCTGTTCTGTCGGCAACGCCCCAAAGCTCGCCCCAGCCGAAGGGGAAGAGGTACTCGAAGTCGGTGGTTGCCTTGGAGTAGAAGCAAAGCTCCTCAGCAGAATGGTCGCGAAGTCTGAGGTTTTCCTCCTTAATGCCGAGAGAGTACAGGAAGTCACGGCAGAAGCCTCTCCAATACTCAAACCACTCAAGGTCTGTACCGGGCTTGCAGAAGAATTCAAGCTCCATCTGTTCAAATTCACGAACTCGGAAGATAAAGTTACCGGGAGTGATTTCGTTTCTGAAAGACTTACCCACCTGAGCAACACCGAAAGGAATTTTCTTTCGGCTTGTGCGCTGGATTGAAGGGAAGTTTACGAAAATACCCTGAGCAGTTTCGGGACGGAGGTAGATTTCACTCTTGCTGTCCTCGGTAACACCTTGGAAGGTCTTGAACATAAGGTTGAACTGACGGATGTCGGTGAAGTTGTGCTTTCCGCAGTCGGGACAGGGAATACTGTGCTCCTTGATGTAGTTCATCATGTCCTTGTTTGACCAGCCGGATACGTTGGTGCCGTCAAAATCCTCGATGAGATTGTCGGCTCTGTGACGGGTTTTGCACTCCTTACAGTCCATAAGCGGATCGGAGAAACCGCCTAAGTGTCCTGATGCAACCCAAGTCTGAGGATTCATGAGAATAGCGGAGTCAAGACCTACGTTGTACTTGTTCTCCTGAACGAACTTCTTAAGCCATGCTTTCTTGATATTGCCCTTGAGTTCGGCACCTAAGGGACCGTAATCCCAAGTGTTTGCAAGTCCGCCGTAAATCTCGGAACCGGGATATACAAAGCCTCTGCCTTTGCAAAGAGCCACGATTTTATCCATTGTCTTTTCAGTGTTTTTCATTTCTTTTCCTCCACATTTAAGAAAAATAAAAAATACATAGATATAATAAAACAACTTTCAGATATTGTCAATCTTTTAAGCCTTATTTTGGGTTGAGTGCCGTAATCTCTATTGACGAAATCGTGATAACTGTGATAACATTATACACAGATAATTTGGACGGTGTTGTGTATGACTTTCAAGGCTAAAATTTTGGATTCCTCCGATATTGACAGAATTCTCCTGAGAATTGCTCACCAGATTTGTGAGAAAAACAACGGAGTAGAGGATTTGTGCCTTATCGGTATCCGTACTCGCGGTGTACCTCTCGCCAAACGGCTTGCGAAGTGCATCGGGAAGATTGAGGGTGCAGAGCCTTTGGTTGGCGCACTTGATATTTCTCAGCACAGAGACGATATTGAGGGAAAGGACAAGACCCCCATAGTTGCCGACACAGATGTGCCCTTTTCAATCAAGGGTAAGACGGTGGTTTTGGTGGATGATGTAATCTACACCTGCCGTACAGCCCGTGCAGCCCTTGACGCGGTTATGGCTTTGGGCAGGCCATCCCGAATTCAGCTTTCCGTACTTATTGACCGAGGTCACGCGGAGCTTCCCATCCGCCCCAATTTTGTGGGCAAAAATATCCCTACCTCCCGTGATGAGATTATCACTCTGCACTTGAGCGAATGTGACGAGGAGGACTCCGTTTGTATCTACAGTAAGTGATGATCCGTTTTCCTGTGTGAAAGCAATTTGTGAGTAGAATAAGCACCGGAAAGTTTGCAGACAGAATAAAACCAAAAAGTACAAGAGGCTGTAAAAAAACTTTCGTTTTTTTACAGCCTCTTTTGTGGGGTTAGGAAAAAA